>CAZJME010000048.1:0-5848 GCA_964547235.1 uncultured Candidatus Saccharibacteria bacterium | reverse complement strand
CTTATGTTGAGCAAGTCCGTGAGTTGTATCAGTTGTCGGCTCGGTACATCACTCGGCCCGACCAGAAACGGTATACAGTTACTGCTGAAGCGTATAACCCAGCTCAGAAACCTGAAACAAAAGCCGGGAAGATTCCCAAAGATCACGAAAATCTGACGCCCGGCGAAGCCACCTTGCCCGAGAACTACATAAAAGTACTGGGTTTTAGCAATGAGAGCGATGCTATCGGTAAAACGGTATCGGTCAATGTACAGCAGCCATTTGTGGGCAGCAATGCAGAGCAAACTCTGCAAGCCATCAAGCGCGGAGTTGATGTCAAGACATTACAGCCACAAAACAAAAACTATGAGTTCAAGATTGTTGCTGTAACTAAAAAAGCCGCAACCAGTATTAGCATCGGAGCCCTGCCTCTATTAGTGTCAGATACAGATGCCAAGGAAATGTATGACTTCACTACCAAAGGCACCCCGAACTACGGAAAGTTTACCTACGTATACGTGAGGGTTAAGGACGGGATAAATCCCGCTAAACTTCAAGACGCACAGAATGATCTTAAATCAAAAAAATACTTCACACAGAGCAGTAAAGACATCCA
Organism: uncultured Candidatus Saccharibacteria bacterium; assembly: GCA_964547235.1. Classification (GTDB taxonomy): domain Bacteria; phylum Patescibacteriota; class Saccharimonadia; order Saccharimonadales; family AWTP1-31; genus CAZHBD01. The sequence continues at coordinate 5,253 of CAZJME010000048.1, read as the reverse complement.
ACAATCTATCACTCAGATTGTCAACATATTGCAGGGCTTGGTAGGGGTGTTTGGACTAATCACCCTTGTAGCGTCCATATTTGGTATCGTTAACACCCAATATATTAGCGTTTTGGAGCGTACGCGCGAAATCGGACTCATGAAAGCTCTAGGAATGCGCGGGCGAGATTTGCGGCGTTTATTTATTCTGGAGGCTGGCTGGATTGGTTCTCTCGGTGGACTGATTGGAACGCTCTTAGCGCTTGGCGTGGGAATTCCACTTAACCCTTGGGTAACGAAGAAGCTTGACTTGGGAGAGGGAAATAGTTTACTGATTTTCCAGCCCTTGCAGATGATATTATTAATCATGGTGCTTGTTATTGTGGCGATGTTAGCTGGGTACTTGCCAGCGCGTAAAGCCGCAAAGCTTGACCCAATAGAAGCTTTAAGAACGGAGTAGCTACCATGAAAGCCATTTGGAACGGGCAAACAATCGCCGAAGCCGACAAAAAAGACCTCATTTATATCGAGCAAAACTGGTATTTTCCGCCAAGCTCAGTACGTCAAGAGTATCTGCAAAAAAGTGATACGCCCTATACTTGTCCTTGGAAAGGCGTTTGTCAGTACTTTAACGTCGGTAAAGACGGACAAATAAGCCAAGATGTTGCGTGGAGTTATCCCTTACCAAAGCCCATGGCCATTGAGAAAGTAAAAAAAGACTTTAGTAATTACGTGGCCTTCTGGCGCGATGTAGAAGTGGTTGAATAGTGGAGCAGGTAGTTTTGGGTGGTGGCTGCTTTTGGTGTCTTGAGGCTGCCTACCAACTGATAGAAGGAGTTACCAAAGTTATCTCTGGTTATGCTGGTGGCAAAGATAAAAATCCGAATTACTATAGCGTTGCGAGTGGCCAAACAGGGCATGCGGAAGTTGTGCAAATAACATTCGACCCCAAAGTTATTTCGCTCGAGGACATTTTGGAGATATTTTGGACGATTCACGATCCTACAACCTTAAATAAACAAGGGAATGATACGGGAACTCAGTATCGCTCGATAATCCTATATACCAAGCAACAACAGAAAGCAGCAGTTGAGAAATCTCTTCGGCAGGCATCACGAAATTGGGTTGGATTAATCACAACAGAGGTAAAACCACTCGATGTTTTTTATGCGGCGGAAGCAGAGCAACAAAACTTCTTTCGAAATCACTCAGAACAGTCTTATTGTCAGGTTATCATTAATCCCAAACTGCAAAAGCTACGAGAAAAGTTTCAGAAACATCTTCGCAAAGGTTAGTGGCGGCTAACTTGATTATTCAGCATCAACTTAGGTAGGTAAAAGGCATTCATGTAGCGTCACCATATCCACACACATTATTCGGATTCATATGACGATTGAACAAATATTTAGTTCAGGCACTGTGCTTATAGGTATGCGGGTATTTACAGAGTAAACCCAGAGCCAAATAAACTGATTTCTGGCAATGTTCTTGAGGCGTGGTTCTCGCTAATATGAGCGTTCAAATAGACGGTCGCTAACGTTAGAGGATCGTCAAATTTGTTGAGTAAGAACTAGTTGCACTGCGGCTATTTTAGTCGCTCGTACAATGACTTGTGCTACAATTCAGGCATGAAAAAAATACCTGGTATTCGTAAACGATCCGCCCCCACCCTGAGTCTCCGAAAGTGGCACATTGGTTTAGCCGCTTTTTACACCGTCCAAGCGGTCATTATTTTAGTGCTGAGTAAAACAAATGAGTGGCCGATAACTACTAATTTCTCGACACAGGACACCGTTGCTAGCAAGGTAGCGGGTCATCCGGTCTTAGTGCCTGCCGCGCACACTCTCCTCTCGCTCAATCTTGCATACGCTGTTGCGGCCTTTTTTCTAGTGTCGGTCGTGGTGCATCTTGCTATCGCTACGGTGTACCAAAAGCGACACAAAACTGATTTAGCACATGGCATGAATTGCGCACGCTGGATAGAGCATGGCCTTAGTGTTGGCATCATGATGGTAGTAATTGGTCTACTGAGCGGTATTTATGACATCTCGAGCATGGTCATGATCCTCGTTTTGGTTTCGCTAACGAGCCTTGTGGGACCATTGATGGAACATACCAGTCGTGGACACGATCGTCGAAGTCGGGGTACATACTTGGTCGGCTATCTGGCAGCGATTACGCCGTGGATTGTTTTTGCTATCTATGCAATTAGCGCCTCTGCATATGGCGATGGTGTGCCTGCATTTGTCTATTGGATATACTTAAGCATTTTTATTCTTTTCAATAGTTTTGCGATAAACATGTATCTGCAATACAAAAGGAAAGGCCGCTGGGCCGACTACCTTTACGGCGAGCGAATCTACATGATCCTGAGTCTCATTACCAAAACTGTGCTGGCCTGGCAGGTTTTTGCTGGTGCGCTTCGATAGTAGACTATGAAAATTCATCGTTTTTATGTACCTGATGTGAATTTAACGCATGAATTCTGGTTCTCTCGTCCGGAACAGCTAAACCAATGGATAAGAGTTCTTCGTTTCAAGCCTGGACAAGAGGTTGTGCTTTTTGACGGCCAGAACGTTGATCGGCTTTACAAAATTACGGAACTTACGGCTAATGAAGCGCACCTTGAGCTCATAACCGATTTTCAGCGACAAGTTCCTAAGACACAGGTGTACCTTTTTTGGGCATTGTTAACTAAAGATAAAAATGACTGGGTGCTACAGAAGGCGACCGAGTTGGGCGTCAGCCACCTCATACCGCTCGTGACAGAACGGACCACAAAAACAGGTTTTAATCTGGAGCGGGCGAAAAAGATAGTCGTTGAAGCGGCCGAACAGTGTGGTCGTAGTGACATCCCTTCAGTACGAGAGCCATTACACATCGATACTGCGTTAAATGAATTCAAGGACAAAGTTGCACTCTTTGTTTGCGAACAAGGAGGCGAGCAAGCCACAGCATTGCCAGCAACTGCCGGAGTTTTAATAGGTCCCGAAGGTGGCTGGTCAGCGCGTGAGTTAGAACTTTTTACAAAACACCATCTTAAACAAATTCATCTTCATGACTTCACATTACGGGCTGAAACAGCAGCTCTTGCGGCAGCAACAAAGCTGCTACAATAAGAACACATGAATTATCGGAGGGAACGTAGCCAACCGTATAAGCCTGGGCAGAAGACAGCATTTAAAGTTAGTCGCAGTAAGATTGAGCTTTTCACGCAATGCCCGCGTTGTTTTTGGCTCGACGTGCGGCTCAAAATTACGCGGCCGAGCGGTCCGCCGTTCAATATCAATAAAGCCATCGACGAGCTTTTAAAAAAAGAGTTTGATAGCTATCGTTTGCAACAGAAACCTCACCCGTGGATGATTGAGAACAACATCCAGGCAATTCCAATGCAACACGATAGTTTGGAGAAGTGGCGGCATAATTTTACGGGCGTTTTTACGCTACATGAGTCAACTAACCTACATGTTTTTGGGGCCATAGACGATCTTTGGGTTGACGATAAGGGAGTACTGATTGTAGTTGACTATAAAGCTACGGCGAAAGACAAAGAAGTGTCGATTGATTCGGATTGGCAGATGAGCTATAAACGACAGCTTGAAGTCTATCAGTGGCTGCTCAGGCAAAATGGATTTACAGTAAGCGATACTGGTTATTTTGTCTACACTAATGGCCGCATGGATCTCGAAGGTTTTTTCAATAAAGTCGAGTTTACGACCAAGATAATTCCGTATAAAGGTGATGCTTCTTGGGTAGAGCCGACGCTGCAGGCAATGAAGCAGTGCATGGAAGGTGACATGCCGGCGGTGGGTAGGGCTGCTATGGGTGGGGACTGTGACTTCTGTGCCTATGCTCGCCAACGAACCGAGTTGACACTGGCTCACGTTAAAAAAACCAAAAAATCTACGCTATAATAGAGTCATGCTAGATATCCAGTTTATCCGAAATAACCCCGAGCTAGTTGCCGAAAAATCGAAACAAAAAGGTTACAGCGTAGATATTCCCAAACTACTACGAGTAGACGAAGAAAGACGCAACCTCTTAGTCCAGATCGAAGGCTTACGAGCCAAGCGCAACGAACACGCTACTGATCTGAGCAAAGCTAAACCCACTAGCCAGCAGATAGAACAAGGCAAAAAGATGAAAGATGAGCTGGTGCTCCTCGAACAAAAATTGGTTACCATTGAAGATGAATTTGAAAAGCTTGTTTTGGCCGTACCAAATATGCCGCTTGACTACGTGCCGGTTGGGACAACTGAAGATGAAAACCAGATAGTCAAAACAGTGGGTAAGCCTACTTCTTTTGACTTTAAGCCACTTAGTGATGCCGAGCTCGGAGCTAAGCATGACACAATTGACAAAGAACGTGCCGCTAAAGTGGCTGGGGCTAGGTTTGCTTACCTAAAGGGAGATATAGTGCGACTGCAATTTGCTCTCATTCAATTTGTTTTTGACGTACTGGCGGATACATCGGTTATAGATAAGCTCATTAAAGATAATGGCTTAAATCTTGTTGCAAAACCTTTTACACCTATTTTACCACCGGCTATGGTGAAGACCGAACCTTACGTTGCTTCGGCACGGCTCGATGCCGAAGATGTAACATACAAACTGGCTGATGATGATTTATGGATGAATGCTAGTGCAGAGCACAGCCTATGCACTATGTATATGAACGAGACGTTATCTGAAGACCAGTTGCCGATACGTTACGTCGGCTATGCTACGAGCTTTCGTCGCGAAGCTGGTAGTTACGGCAAAGACACTGAAGGTATTTTCCGCATGCATCAGTTCGATAAGCTAGAAATGGAAGTGTTCAGTACGGCCGAGACAGGGCTGGAAGAGCATAGGTTGTTAGTGGCTATTCAAGAATACCTGGTACAACAAATTAAGCTGCCTTACCAGTTATTGCAAAAATGTACTGCAGATATTGGCCGTCCTAACGCGACAGGCATGGATATCAATGCGTGGATGCCAGCGCAGCAGGCGTATAGAGAAACTCATACTGCTGACTACATGACGGACTTTCAGGCTCGTCGACTTCGAACGAGAGTAAAACGAAAACATGGGAGGACAGAATTGGTCCATACTAACGATGCTACCGCCTTTGCTTTGGGGCGAACACTGAAAGCAATTATGGAAAACTATCAAAATAGTGATGGAACCATTCGAATCCCTGACGTCTTAAAACCATACTTACAAAAGGGGGTAGTATGATAGATCGGCTCGAAATAAGCGGGGTTCATTCGGAGATCGATGACGACTTGCGAAAAT
>CAZJME010000047.1:0-6090 GCA_964547235.1 uncultured Candidatus Saccharibacteria bacterium | reverse complement strand
TATCGGAATCGTTTGGGGGTGTAAAATCTACAAATACTTCCCTTTCAGAATCTGCCTATAGCTTTAACTTAAATGGTTTGACAGATGGTAGCAAGTACTTTTATAAGCTTAGTGCTTTTGACGAAGAAGGTAATGAATATAGCGGGAGCATCTTTTCATTCACCACTCCACCCCGCCCGAAAATATCAAACTTAAGATTCCAACCAGTGCAAGGTGAACCAACTAGTACGCAATCTGTTACGTGGGATACGAATGTACCTACCTCATCTCAACTGACTTATGGTCTAACAAATAGTTCCGGTATTGAGAAGACCGAATCCGAACTTAAGACAGCGCACCAGATGACTATTAAAGGACTTCAAGACGATAGTGAATACTTTTTGTTTGCACAAGGTAGGGACAAAGATGGTAACTTATCAACTTCTGATAGACAAACATTTAAAACCGCTCTAGACACTCGTCCACCGAATGTTAGTAATATTGCAGTTGAGGTTTCTATTAAAGGCACTGGCGCAGAAGCCAGAGGACAGGTGGTTGTTTCATGGAACACAGATGAGCCGTCAACCAGCCAAGTTGGCTATGCGGAAGGATCTGATGCTGAAGATTTCAATAACAAATCAGCTCTCGATAGTGAGCTCACTACTGAGCATTTGGTAATAGTCACCGATTTGCCTACAAGCAGACTTTATAGCATAAAACCACTTTCGAAAGATAAGGCTAACAATGAAGGTAAGGGCGAAACTCAATCGGCTATTGTGGGTAAGGCGTCAGACAGTGTGTTAACTATAGTACTTAATACCTTGCAGAAAATATTCGGACTCTAGATTATGAGAGATGGATATGAAATAATCAAAGCCAAAGATATCTACCAGTCTTTTATAGTTGGTGAAGAAAAAGTCGAAGTAATTAAAGGGATAAGCTTTAGCATTAGGGCTAATACTTTTAATATAATTTATGGTCCATCAGGTTCTGGTAAATCTACCCTGCTTAACGTATTGACTGGTTTACAGAAACCTACTTCTGGGTTAATAACTTTCAATGATGAAGATGTCTATAGCTATAGCTCCAATAAATTAGCTCAATTTAGGGCCCATAGAATAGGATTCGTTTATCAGCAAAACTATTGGGTAAAGAGCTTAAGTGTTTTAGAAAATGTCTCAATGCCGTTATATTTTCTGGGCTACGACCGCGCTAAAGCATCTTCGCTTGCTATGCTGGCTCTAGAGAGAGTTAGTATGCAACATGTGGCTAAAAAAAGACCATATCTATTGTCCGGTGGTGAACAACAGAGAGTAGCAATGGCTAGAGCGCTAGCAAATGACCCACTCTTCATAATTGCCGACGAACCAACCGGCAGCTTAGACAGTACAAACGGAGATATGATTATGAATTTATTACAAAACTGTAAAGATGAATTCAAGCGAACTATAATTTTAGTCACACACAATATGGAATATTTACCGCTTGCGGATCACCTTATTCATATCGAAGATGGCTTGATTGAGGATATGCAAGATGAAGAAATTGGCAAAACCACGAGAGTTTTGATGGATCAAGTTAAAAAAAGAGTCGATAATTTATTAAAAACAAAAGCCACACAAAATAATGGATAACTCAATAACAACTACCAGTGTAAAGAAGAATCACTATACGGCGGTTCCACTCAGGGTACTTTTTAGGATAGCTTGGTTGAATATTTATAACAAAAAATTACGATCTGCCTTAACTATTATGGGTGTTGTAATCGGCATAGGGGCAATTTTCTTCTTGTTATCTTTTGGATTGGGCTTACAAAAACTGGTTTCTGACCAGGTTATTGGTGATGAATCGATTAAATCGATAGAGGTAACTACGCCAAATTCTAGGATTATAAAACTAAACGAAGAAGCCCTTAACAAAATAAAAACTTTTCCTCATATTCAAAGAGTGGGTCAATTGTATAGCTTCCCGGGTAGCTTCAGTTTTAAAGGGGGTGAGGCTGGCGGTATTACCTATGGGGTAGATTCTGGGTATATGGAGATTTCTAAATATAACCTGGTTCAGGGTAGGTTATTAAAAAAAGATGACAAAGGTGTAGTTGTAATAAGTAAAGGCGTGCTAAAAGCACTCGGTATTGAAGATTCAAAAGATGCCATTAGTAAAAAAGTATCGATCAATATACCGCTCAACAATGTAGAAGCCAAAGAAAAACCAATAAAGGGATCCTTTGAGATTATAGGAGTAATAGACTCTAGTGGTGGTACTGAGATGTATTTGCCGAGTTATATATTTTCACAAGCTGGGGTTGAGGCATTGACTCAGGTGAAAATAATAGCTGATGATACTAAGAATATTGCGGGCATTAGACAACAAGTTCAGGGCAATGGTTTTTTAACTACATCTCCAGTTGACACGCTAGAACAAATTAATCAGATCTTTAAGTTCTTTAATATTATGTTACTAGGGTTTGGGGTGATAGGTATGATTGTTGCTATTTTGGGTATGTTCAATACTCTAACGATTTCTTTGCTGGAGCGAACGCAAGAAATTGGCTTGATGAAAGCACTCGGAGCTAGAAATACCGACATGCGCAAGTTGTTTATTGTTGAAGCGGTGTTACTGTCCTTTATGGGCGCGGTTATAGGTATTGTTACGGCCATTATCAACGGCTTAATAATAGACAAAATAATGAATAGATTTGCATCCAGTAGAGGTGTCGGACTAAGATTTTCACTATTTGCAACTCCTTTGTGGCTAGTTCTAAGCTTGGTTGGATTTATGATTTTGGTTGGGCTACTGGTTGTATTGATGCCTGCTCGACGGGCTGAGAAAATCAACCCGATTGACGCTTTGCGTCGAGAGTAACGTTAAAAAACCTGTCAAGCTCCGACTTGTTCACATAAAAAATACCGTACAGTAAGTTACGTATGCACGACCACGGTAGTACCAATGGGCGCCCAATTATAAAACCATTCAGCATCGCTATTCACGATGCCAACACAGCCATGAGAGCTGTTGACTGAGCCGAAGTAGCTTGATGGCCGCCAGTAGTTACCGTGTACGGCATAATCTCGGTAGAAGTAGTTGACCCATTCCACATTTGGCTGAACATATCTGCTGCCATCTGCGTTAAATCCAGTCATGGTCTGTGACCGCACTTTGGAGTAGATGGAAAATTGTCCGGTGACCGTTGGTGTTGCGGCCGCTCCGGCAGAGATTAAAAAGGTTCGAACTAGGACATTATTTTCGTAGGCGTACATACGTTTGGCTGTTACATCAACCTCCACTAACTTATTGCCTTCAAGAGCGTTCACTACCTTATACGGGGTGTGCTTGAGCTCCAAATCAACTGAGAAATTTGCGAGTTTTAGCGTGTTTTGTACGATGCTTTTTACTGCAGTGTCTTTGTTTGAGACATCGATTCCGTCCGACCCCTGTACTAGGATAGACTTTGTTCCATCGCTACGCACTACCTCAACTTGGTTACGAGGACGCGTGACGTTTGCGGCAGCGACTGTGTTAATGTAATCCTTTACCTTTCCGCTGTCGATAGTTATTTTGTAAGTTCCCTTTTCTTCGTCGGGGCTGATGACTAGCCAGCTACCAATATCATGGGCACTTGCTTCTATGGTTTTTGATTCAAGTTTTAAGGAAATTTTTTGACTTAGGATCTTTTGCAGCTGAATTTTAGCTCCGTTCAGTGACTGCAAAGTAATGGTTGGCTTGGCTTCTCTTTCAGAGAGTACAAGTGGTGTTGTCCGTAAATGTTGCACTGCATCCAATATGTCCTGGCGTGCATTAGGCAGGCCGTACTCTCTGCCCGCGGCTTCGACCTCGGTAGCAATAGTGCCATCAGAGTTTACTTTGAGGAGAGCATTTTTGGAGGGGGTGATTTCATGACGAGCATGTTGGTTAATAAAGTCAGTGAATTTTTGCTCATCAACAGTGGTAGCGAGAACAAAATCTGGTGATTTCCACCAGAGTAATTTATTATGCCAATCGTTGCTTACATGTCGAAACTCTTGTTGATTAGCCGCCTTATTCAACGACACACCCATTTCAGAAAAGCTGTATTGTTCTTGTTTCTGACCAGTCTGTTGAAGGGTCAATTTGTAGCTGGCTACTTGGGTGCTTACGGTGTTCCAAAATTGGTTGTCTTGAGAAGACGCAGCAATTTTATTGCCGCCGAGACTTATCCGTCTCGCTAACAAGTTGCCACTTGTCCAGACGGCTATCAGAAAAGTAACAAGCGAGCCGGTGAGGATAATAGCCCAAAGATGTGCATGAGGATGGTGCAATTTACTGCGTAATTTTCCAAACTTAACATCTGGCTGTTTTTGCCGCTGTTGCACCACCTTTGGGTTTGCCTTCGCGCTTCGTTGTTTCATGTGCTTCACGATCAGTATAGCACCTCAATAATTAAGTGGTTGGCCAATGGCCATGTAGTGATCTGCCAGGGGCAAGATATCCTAAAGGGTGGCCACCTTGCCCGCCGCTAAAGAAACGAAGCACAAAGTTCCCAAACTTTTTGGATTGGTCTGCTTGTTGAACAAACTGCTCATCGTGCAGTTGCAGCTCAATAAGTCGTGTTTGTGCGTGACCTTCCAAAGATGTTAGATACTGCGTGATTTCCTCAACCAAAACGGTTGTGGCATGAACTACTTGCTCTGGCGTGGTTAACGGACCGACCAGATTTGCTGGGCGCGATTCGTTTGGTTCGGGGTGTGAACGAAACATTCGTACTGACTACCTTATCACTTTTTCGTTTTAAACTTTGGCTGATTTGCTAAATTTCGTATGTCCATCACGACATTTGTCATCTTTTCTCCGCGACCTGTATACGGGCAAAGAAACGTAGTAATTTTATACACTGGTTTTGCTCATTTAGCAACTCAGTACTTATACTAAGAAGGATGTTTACTGGTGAAGTTATGTTGGACGGGGCACCATTCCAGCCTCATAGCGCGGATGCGCGTTTGTTGCTACCCGAGATCGATCGACCACGGGAAAACTGTGCTGTGTTCGGAATCTGGATAGATCAAGCGGCGGCTAAGCAACTAGACATCCGCTTTGTTTGCTATAACGGTTTACAAGCACTCCAGCATAGGGGTGAAGAAGGAGCGGGTATTGTGGTCTCAGATGGTAGTGACTTAGCGCTCGCCAAGGGGTTGGGGCGGGTTATTCCTGCCTTTACAGAAGGTGGACACGCTGCTGGGAAGATTACGAATTTGCTGCCTGCAGAGGCAACCGTTGGAATAGGTCACGGACGGTATGGCACAACTCTTCCTGATGATACAAAGGCCAATTACGATATGGTGGCCCCAAATGTTAAGAAAGACATAGCACTTGCTCACAATGGCCAGATCAATAACACCGAAGAGCTCTGCGCTGAGTATGGCTTGGCGGACGAGGATTACTCAACGGATAGCGATATCATGGCCGAGGTTATTCAGATCGAGTTTGATAGGTGTGGGAGCATTGAAGAGGCGGTTAAAGTTGCCTGCCGTAAATTCAGGGGCTCATACGCACTTACTATTATGACTAAAGAAAAGCTTCTTGGGGTGGTCGACCCTAACGGTTTACGACCGCTCGAGTTGGCGCAAATACCAGGCAGAGGTTATGTGTTGGCTTCGGAGACATGTGCTTTTAGCATGGCAGGATCGTTCCATGTTCGAAGTATAACGCCTGGCGAGATGGTAGTGGTTGATGAGTATGGCGTTCGTTCGCAAGAAGTATTCTCGCGTGACGAAACACAGCGTCGTCGGTGTATCTTAGAGGGATTGTATTTCTCTCGCCCTGATAGCACCTACGACTACTACCCTGAAGGTCCCGAGGGGGTGAGAGCTAGACGTTCATTTAAAACAGCACGCAATAAGATGGGTGAGTTATTGGCCGACCAGGTTCCCACGCAAGCGGATTTGGTGATTGGCGTTCCGGAGTCTGGCAGGTCTGCAGCTGAAGGTTTTGCTGCCCGGAGTAAAATTAAGCAGGGTTCTCCAATAATCAAAAATACCTTTGTTGGTAGGGGTTTTATTCAGCCTTCTGAAGAGCTACGGGTAGCGGTAGCCAACCTTAAGCTTAATCCCGTAAAGGACGAAATATACAACAAAG
>CAZJME010000046.1:0-6128 GCA_964547235.1 uncultured Candidatus Saccharibacteria bacterium | reverse complement strand
GGCTTTGAACATGCTAACCTAGATACAAGTGTCCTATATGTTTAGTGGGTGGACCATTTTGGAACAATTTTTCCACAATCCACAGCGCCTTAATGGCACTATGGCTTAGAAAAAGAATTGCATATTTTGGGCCGCTTCTACCAACCGCCGCCGCCACCGCCTCCGCCGCCACCGCCAGAGAAGCCACCTCCACCAAAGCCGCTTCCGCCACTATTGCTCGGCGCCGCAAAGTTAGTTGCCATAGCCTGCATGGTGTTGCTCAGCGAGGATGCAAGATAGACTGAATTAAAGGTACTCCAGTTTCCGCTGTACCAGTTTGGCGGTGTCGTATAAATGCCCTTAAATTTTTCGGACCACGTTGACTCTACCCCGAGCACAATGGCATAGGGTAACAACTTTTCAAATAGCTCAACTGTTTTCATTGGTTCGGCCGAAGTAGGTGCGTATTTAGCATCGACACTTTGCAACATGGCCAGGCGGTCTTTCTCGGCAGTGTTCATGTATAACTTAAGGCCTTCGATTGCGTCACGAGCCACAACTCCTTTTGGAGTACGATTAGGCATGAGCGCTGACAAACCGAACGATATAACTGCAGCTACGAACAATCCAATACTCGCCCAAGAATGCAGCAATAAAGCCATCACGCACAACAGCCCACCCAAAACCCTCTGGTACTTTCCTGCGTTTGCAGGGTTAGCAGGAAAGTATTTTTTGGCAGTAAGCTGAAGAAGAATATCCTTATTTACCTTAGTCACCGTTGCATAGAACTTGTTCTTAAGTGTATCGAGTTCAACTTCGGTGCCCGCAGGCCTCGATTCAAAAATGCCAGTTAGTATTTGCTGCTCATAGCCGCTTAACTGCGACGGGTTACTCGGTAACCTTTTAAATATAAAGATTGTTTTGTCTTTAAACAGCTTCTTTTCTTTCCGCTCGATGATGACCAGATGCTTTTTGATTGCCAAGTCAATAATCGTCGCCGAAATATATTTCGGGTCGGTTTTATAACTGATAATAGTTCCCGCTTCTGCTGGCAGTAAATTATCTGGTGGTTCATATTCCGGAACAATAACCCCTCGCCCCTTAACATCCTTACCGTATTTCCACCACCTTCGAAAAGCCCAGACACCAACAACTAGCGGAGGAAGTATGGTGCCTAACAACATCGCAAGGTGCTCGTTTATCCATTCTGTCGTTGTTACCGGATTGAAATAACCCTTCTTAAAAGCGAGCACTGCTGTTAGTGTTTGTTGCGGTCCAAGCTCATGGCGGGTCGCTACGATCACATCCTTGAGTGACTCGTTTTTAGCACGTGATATAGAACAATCTTGGCTGGTAGACCCATATGCGCCTTGGTAGCACCGCGTATCCGTGAGCACTAAGTCCTTTGGGAGATGGATTGTGGCCTGCGCGTTAATGAATGGCTGATTCCATTGGTCCCCGTTTATGTCCCAGTACAACTCATCATGATCTTGATAAAATGTCATGACATTTTGTAGCGTATAGTCAATTGTATATTCTTGTGAACCCGTTACCGTGCGACTAGGATCTCCTATTCTTACTATCAGATTATCGTTTTGTGTCGTAGTGCTGTATCCCGTTGGCGCCTGCGTATCAGAGGTAATTTTGTTAATGTGAAGTTTAAGCGATTGGTTTTTATATTTTTTGGGTATGGCGCGTATCAAACCGTGATTATTATCTGTAAAGACTACGCTGATTTTTTCGATAACATGCAAAGTTCCCTGGGGATCTTCATTAGTCAGCGAGTAATCGGCATCAAAACTTGTAACAGTAAAGTCATTAACGTCGGCTCGGGCATGACTTGGTTGCAAGAGCAACGCCATGATTGCACAAGTTAGTAGGCCAAATACCAAGCGCAGTTTTGCCTTCATCTATATCCTCTTGGCACCTATCTTTTTCTCGGCAACCGCAGCAACATCGTCTAGCAGGCTGTTAACTTCTTGAGTGGTCAAAGTACGGTCCGGATGCACAATCGTCAAGCGCAAAGTGATGTGCTTGCTCTGCTTTGGCTTTTGATAGATGTCGACTGGCTGAAGCGATGTCCAGTAACCCGATGCTTCGCTGGCCTCGGTAACGGCACCAGTAACAGTTAATACCAGGTCGTCATAGGCAGTAGAATCCTTGACTACGAAACTAATGTCCTGTTTGCTTGCTGGATATTTAGATAGCGGGCGGTACTTTTGCTGTTGCGGCAACTTAGTAAACAACGACAGATTAATCTCAAAACCAGCACAAAAGTCTGGCAGCTTAAGTTGTTTTTTTACACCGGTTCGATACTCGCCTACAACACCCCAAAACCGGCCGTCAGTGCTCACAACTGCGGCGCTTCGCTTTGGCTCAAAGGGTGATGTGAGCTGCGCGTCATATGGGTGCTCAAGCTTGACAGCAGTTAGCGGGACTAGCCGTAGGCTCGTTTGCGTGCCGGAATGGGCTAGTGTATGCCACAAATACTTGGCGGCTTGATAGTAGGGCGCTCCCTCATAGGCCCTGCTGGCAATCTTGCTGTCCGCAGCTACAACTAGGGCAAGGTGCTCCAGTTCGGTAGGTAACTTGTCTTTACCAACTATTTGTTTCGTATGGACTTTATTGATTTCAAACAGAGCAAACTCATCTACCCCGGTTTTTATATTGGGGTGGACCTTTTCAAGCAAACTCGGTGTTAAGCTCAACCGGTAATACTGTAAATTAGGGCTGAGCGCATTTCCGAGCTTATAGGCATGGCTCTTGTCCTGACCGACTGCAGATAGAAGGTCGCCATGTACAAAACTATATGTTAAGAGTTCGTTAGCGCCAGCAGCTGCAAGCACTTTACGTAGTTCGCTTTTGAGCAGTATGGATTTATTTTCGGTGGCGGGAACTGCGGGGCGCCTCGGCAGGTCAATTGGCAGCTCATCGTAACCATACAATCTCCCGACTTCCTCCACAATATCTTCGGGAATTTCTAAGTCGGTGCGCCAAAAGCTAGGAGTAACTCGAATATTATCAGTCTCGCTAGTGGTGTGCAGCTCCACATTTGTAAGTAGTTTCGCGATGTCCGCGGCGGCAAAATTACTTCCTAGCCGTTCATTTACAAAGTCGGCCGTAAGGACTATCGACTTCGGCGGCGTGCGGCGTGGTCCCTCGTCGAAAACCACACTTGCTTGCGTGGCGCCAGTTAGGTCAGTGACATCGTGCATAACCTGAGCGAGTATGCGATCGTTTTGCAACGGACTTTGTCCTTTGGTAAAGCGCGTCACGGCGTCTGTAAATAACCCATACTTCATACTTGTACGGCGGACACTATACATATCAAAGGCAGCACACTCCAAAATTATGTTCTGCGTTGTGGCGTCCACCTCCGTTTCGGCACCCCCCATCACCCCGGCAAGCCCAATAACTTGTTTATCGGTTGCAATCACAATAGTGGCGTTATCCTGGAAGGTTATGGTTTTGCCATTCAACAGCTCGAGTGTTTCACCCTTTTTAGAACGACGCGCTATTATTGTTGCCGCTTTATCGCTTAAAGCCTTCACTTTATCGTAATCGTAGGCGTGCAACGGTTGTCCAGTCAGTTGCATATAAAAGTTTGTAAGGTCTACAAGAGTCGAAATAGGTTTAATGCCAACGCGCGTCAAACCGGCCTGCAGCCACGTCGGGCTCAAACCATTTTTACCTTGAGTCATGGCTACAGTCATTAGCCGTGGCACCAGCCCGGGCGCTTCGTTTTTTGTTATCAGTTCCAAGCCTTGCGCTTTGGTAAAGCGAGGCTCATCAAGATACCATGACGGGCTCTTAAAAGCCTGGTGCGCAACGCCAGCCAATTCTCGGGCGATGCCTAAAATGCCAAAACAATCGGGGCGATGTGTAAACATTTTATTTTCGATATCGATAACAACATCATCCAGGTCATAAAGTTTTTTCAACTCGGTTCCCGGTTTTACCAATTCCGCACCAATGTCTTTCGGATTTATTTCTAAAATGCCTCGGTGGTCATCACTAAGACCTAGCTCTGCCGGGCTTGCCAACATGCCATTGCTTGTCTCGCCTCGCATTTCTCGCACCTCTAGAATGAATGGGTCTTTATCGCGCGTTGCCGGCACCGTACTACCCGGCGGCAACCATGCGACCAAAAGATCTTCGCGTACGTTTTCCGCCCCACAAATTACTTGCACATAACCGTCTTTGGTACGTTCGACACCGCTCACGACGCCACCATCATCAATCAGGCAAACATGAAGCCTGTCGGCATTCGGATGCTTATGGCAGCTTACAATTCTGCCGACGTAGATGCCGTCGTATCTGGGACCCCATTCAATGACTTCTTCTACAGCTCCGAGCTGATCGCCAATTCTACGAACTAATTCGGGGATGCCTTTTCTCCTAAGATCGACATTGCTGTAGTGCTGCGCCCAATTTAAGGAAATCTTCATGAGAATTGCCTCAAAAAGTCTAATTTTCCACTATGAAAGTTACGAACATCCTCAATACCATATTTCATCATAACAAGACGGTCGAGACCCATGCCACCTGCAAAACCAGTGTATGTCTTGGGATCTACTCCCCCTTCTTTCAGCACATTAGGATTAACCATGCCCATGCCCAATAGTTCTATCCAGCCGGAATAGCTACAAACATGACACCCCTTTTTCTGGCAGAAAGGGCAACTCAGAGCTAGCTCCAAACTTGGTTCTGTAAACGGAAAGTAGAAGGGCTGGCTTCGCACTTCGATTGTCTGCTGGTAATACTCCTCTAGAAACGTTTTAAAGGTAGCGATAAGGTTGCCAACGGTAATGTTCTTATCAACGTACATAATCTCTACCTGATAAAAGGTGTGCTCATGCCGTGCATCAACATCTTCATTGCGGAAAGTCCGCCCCGTATAAACGGCGCTAATTGGTAAACCATTTTTGAGGTTATCCCCGTAGTCTCTTAATACTCGGTTTTGCATAACGCTTGCGTGTGCTGGCGCTACCAGACCCTCGGTCGTGATAAAAGTGTCATAGTCATCTCGTGCCGGATGACCCTCAGGAAAATTAAGGCTCGTGAACATATAGTACTCATTATCCAGTTGCGTTGATTCGACCGCGACAAAACCCATGCGCCCAAAAATGTCGAGTACTCTACTGAGCTCTTCCATGAGGGGATGTTGGCTACCAAGTTCACTACTGAGTAGATGAGGGCGCTTTTCAGACGAGGTATTAACATCAAACGGTGCCGTTATGTCAATCGCCTCGACGACTTCAGCCCGTTCATTTGCAGCAGCAACCTGCCGTTCCAGGTCATGTTTTAACTCGTTAATCTCTTTGCCGAATGCTGCACGTTTCTCAGCTGGCAAGGAGGGAATCTGAGCATAGAGAGCTTTGAGCTCAGGTGAGCGCAACACACTACCCGTATCTTTTGATGAAGCCAACAGTTTTTGCAGTTTTTCGGCTGCAGCAGCAATTTGTGCATTTTTATACGTCATCTTGAATCTTAGTATAGCAAATTCTTGTCTCGCCAACGGATGTCTTGCTAGTTATAATAGGTCTATGGCACAGTTTTCCTTTGATATTGTAAGCGATTACGACGCCGCCGAGATGAATAACGTCTTCGATCAAACTCAGCGAGAGCTGAGCAATCGGTATGACTTCAAAGGCACCTCGGCTAATTTGGAGTGGCTTAATGGCGACAAAACCGGTTTCAAAATAACCGGTGACAGCCAATACCAGCTGGACACTGTCCTCGAGATTATTCGTAAGAAACTAGCGGCCCGCAACCAGAACCAAAAAGTTCTGGACGTGAGCAAAGAACCTATAATTGCAAACCTAAAAGCGTCGCAGGAACTACCCTTTAAAAAAGGTTTAGATCAGGAAAAGACTAAAAAGATAACGTCTACAATTCGTGAGTCTTTCCCAAAGGCGAAGACTCAGGTTCAGGGTACCGAGGTGCGCGTTGTAAGCAGCAGCAAAGATGAGCTGCAAACAATCATGCAGTTACTGCGTGGTCAAGACTTTGATTTTCCGCTACTGTTCACAAATTTCAGATAAAATTTTAACCTAAGTTCCACGGCTCCTATGCTTTTGCGAACTCATACGCTCCTAAATTCTAGAACCAAACGCAACCTGCCTTAAGTCTAGCCGTTTGCCTGGGTT
>CAZJME010000045.1:0-6139 GCA_964547235.1 uncultured Candidatus Saccharibacteria bacterium | reverse complement strand
GCCACAGGTTATTACGCCAGCGATCGCTACCAAGATTGCACGTTGCGTAATAATATCTGGCGTCATGAGATGCGACGAATCGAACACACCGACCATAATTGCGTAAACCAAAAACACAAGAAGATGTATGCGCGTCAGCCGTAAAGCTCCGGCGCGAAGCCACGTCCGATGCAGATGTGAGTTGCTTGCCATTACAAGCATTGAATCATAACGCTTATGCCTGGTCAAATTCTGGCCTCCTAACAAGAAAATGCTCTCGTTTCATGAGTCACCCCCACACTAAGCTAAAGAGAACGACCCACCGGCCAGCTCCTTCATGGCACGAATTGAGGTATCTAACTTGTTGGTTTGCTGTCTCTGCTTGAAACTTTGCGCTAATTATATTCGTCCATGTTTACCGTAAAATCTCACCCCAAATGCGACTTTTCCGTAGCATTTGCCACCACACACGCAGTAGAGGCCTCGCGATATGTGTAAAGGCAAAAAAGAAAAGCTCCTGACGTTTGACAAACTTGCTGAGCCGCACATTCTTCAGGCATCAGTGTCAATGCAGGAGCTTCGATCGGATAAAGTGCTAAGCTGAAACGCTTACACCATCAAAATATCCTATATGCTCAGCGAATAACTATAAGATTTTTCACAATAAAAAAGTATGTGCTAGTAGTTCAATCCATGTATATGGGCAATTTACACCTAAAGATGCTTCACCTAACCTACTAAAAACAGACGCAAAATAGTACGAATGGTTTCCAGCCAAACAACCGCTGTACACAATAAGGCTGTAGCATGTCTTGATAATATTTGGCCGAAAAACGATGTAAAATTTTGTGCGACTCGTTAGTATCCGCCTAGCGGTCTAACCCTCTAGCCTAACAGATGAGAATATGGTATGCTCAAGCCTGCTCTATACCGTTCCAAATTGGAAAGGTAGCAGCAGGGCCCACACACGGGTTAATTAAGCTGATCGAGCGTTGAGGAGAGGTCTTTGGTTTTCCCTCAAGTATGGCGGCGTAGCTCAGTCGGTTAGAGCACAGGACTCATAAGCCTGGGGTCACTGGTTCAAATCCAGTCGCCGCTACCACGATATCGAAAAGGAAAAGCCAAAACCTTTCAGCAGTACGCCAATAAATTAAAAGAGCCCAATCTGCGCAGGGGCTCTTTTAATGAATGAGTGGTTTAGCTCAAAATATCATCATACTCGATTATTTTACTATCGTTACTTGGTAACAATTCGTAAGCTAATTTAATGAACCGCATGGTGTGGGGCTTCCTTTTTTGGTTAAAGTTTTATTGTAAATGTTTGTTTTGTTGATCAATCAAAACTATCTATACATTATACATTTTTTTGCTGTTTTGTCAATGATATTTTTATAAAAAGGTTGCTTTTATCTGTTTTTCTGCTTAAATAACGATGCAGGTTATGTTCTTAACTCATCAGATCCCAGGTTCCACTCCGGTAATCGCAGTTCGATAGAGAAAGACAATAAAGGTCGACTGCGATTAACATAAGGAGATATTTATGTACAAATTATTTGTAGGTGGTTTGCCCTTTAGCACCACCGACGAGGAGCTGCAGGAATTGTTCGCAGCTCATGGTACTGTAGCTTCAGCCGTGGTCATCAAAGACCGCGAAACTGGCCGCAGCAAGGGTTTTGGTTTTGTCGAATTCGAGAACGCTGAGGAAGGTAAAGCTGCTGAGAAAGCTTTGCATAACTCTGATCTCGGTGGCCGAACCATTACTGTTAACGAAGCTCGTCCTCGTGAAGAACGTCCTCGACGCGACTTCAACGGTGGCGGTCAACGTAGCTGGTAATTTACCGAGCAACAAAAATCCCCTGCTTTAGAGCGGGGGATTTTAAATTGGGGTGAAAACGAATCTCTCGTGACTAACAAACACTTTGAACACTCCAGGCATGTTACTGCTCTCCATTGGCAGCAACGAAACTACAAGGGCTGTAGCCTGCACCACCAAGCAGGTATGTTTAAACAGACACCAACGAAGGTAGTCGGAACCATGTGATAGTACTCATGGAACAGCTCTATTCGACGTCAGTGATCATCACAAGCGATGCCCGAATTACGGATATTCTATTAATTATTAAGTCTTACATTCCAAATACCTCCCTGAACTCGCTCGACAATGCGCCCATATTTATGGGTTATGGGGCATAGTGCCAACCACGGAAGTGGTTGGTAGCGAAACGTCCTGTCGATGGCTTATGGCTGAGATCTATCGCTTCCCCTGACAAGTGTTGGTATGTGCCGTGCTCCAAATGCTCCTCACGCAGTAAGTCCCTGTATAGCCGTGTGATAGATTGATTAAATTCTGGATATTTATCGACCTTGCGAGCCAAAAAAGACTGGATTTTGGACTCTACCTTTATTGCGCTCTTCATGTTGTACCCCCTTAAATATGAGCTTGAAATCTTGAGATACCAGCACCTCAACTGATATCTGCAAGCTCGCTCGAATAATACCGCGCATCACGCAATTCAATCTGTAAGTTTACTCATAGACCTGTAGTAATAATTCTTACTTAAATTGCTCTTGCAATTACCCCTATTCTTGGCGGCACTAAAGCAAGGTGAATGCGTAACTTTCCCCGCTAGAACATCCTAAGAAAGAGTTTGCTAATGCCAGGGGTTCGGAATCTTGTTGCCGTCGCTTTGTTGATCATTTTCGTTTTCCGCACAGGGGTGGCTATTGGTCGCAGTACAGTCCTTAGTCTTCGCAAACACAAAATACTGAAGCATCAAGGTCATATTAGATAAAGATTGTAGAATATGCGATTGCAACCCGCCTTGTTTCTTATGGGAAAGTATACGTGGCGTATGTTTGCTGTACGATTCAACTGACGGACAGGCCCAACCTTCACTGTAGTTATTCCTTGAAAGCATAAGAGGTGAAATAAAAATTCTTACAGTGTACTCGCCGTTAAGTCGTCTACAATTCAGCCTTGGTATAAAATTGAAGCGCTTGAGGTAAACAAATGGCAACTATTTTAATAGTTGAAGATGAAACGAGCCTAAACGAGGCCTACGATATCATTCTGAAAAAAAGAGGACACAACACTATATCGGTTTTTAATGGTTCCGAAGCTTTAGGGGCCATACAAAACAAAATGCCTGATTTAGTCTTGCTAGACCTGCGCATGCCGCGTATGGATGGTCTTGAGTTTCTGCAGGAACTGGAACCGGCCAAAAAATACCCTAAGCTAAGAATAATTATTTTCAGTAACTACGATGTGCAAAAGGATATCGACAAGGCCTTTGAGCTTGGTGCCACTCGTTATATGCTTAAAGCTTGGGCTTCACCGAGCGAGCTTGTTCGCATTGTTGATGACACACTCAAGAATAAAACGACCAAAGTAAAATAAAGCCTGGTTTACAATGGTCAGTAGTTAAATGTGAATATTTTCCAACTCGTCTTCACCCAAAACGAGCTGCACTTTTTTCATATCAATGAGGTAACGCTGGTTCTGATAGGCAATGAGTCCGTGTTTCTTCAACTTTCCTAGCTCAACGGCAGTAGTTTCTCTAGTCATTCCGATTAATCGTGCTAAATCTTGGTGAGTTAAGCGCAATTGTATGCGACGTAAATTGGTTGTTGTCTTTTCACCATATCGCATACTTAGGTACTGCAGTATCCTGAGCAACTTTTCTGTAGCCTTCGTTTGTTCGAGCGCATAAATGTGCATCATTGTACCAACATATAAGGCAACGTAGTGATCGAGAGCATACTTGAGTGTTACCTCGCTAGACTCAAGCGCTTCGCGCAGTTTATCGCGTGGGACTGTATACGCCTCGCAATCAGTAAAGGCCTCATAATAGTAGAGAGCTACGGGCGACTTATCAAAGACCCAGGCTGACGGCGCGATATCCCCATCTGCACTAAAGTTGACCACTTTTTCTTCACCGGCAGAATTAATATCATAGACCTTAACCACACCAGTCTTAATAACGAATGCGGTACGCGGGATCTCCCCCTGATACAACAAGGGCCACCCACGCTTCAACTGCCGTGAAGGGTACTTATTCAAGAACTCTACCAACTGTTTTGGCATATCGTGCATACTGTACCTATAGTACCCTCTGCTACGAGTATCCGCCATGTAGCCAGTAATAAACAGTAAGAAATTTTGCTGCTACTTCTTAGGTTCTCCCAAATTCTGTGACGACAAAACACATAGCCCACACGAATATCTGTCACGAATTCGCCAGTTGATGACCGTAGCGGGGCTGATACCAAGTTCTCTAGCTGTTAGCCTAACTCTGTCCTCATTAGCTCTCAGTGTTTGTATTATCCGTTGGCGTTTATCCTCATACCGACACCTCCTTACACTACGGTAGTAGAAGTGTTCAATATGTTATGCCAGTGTGCGACAAGTTTGACATTACCACCTCTGTTTGGTAATATGCTTTGGTTACTATTCCTTCCTTTGGAGAAGGATCAGTCCGACAAAACGACACAATCTTTTGTCGACGCAACGGGACAAACTATCAAGTTTATCCTCATTGTTAACGCGGGGTGGAGCAGCGGCAGCTCGCTTGGCTCATAACCAAGAGGTCGGCGGTTCGAGTCCGTCCCCCGCTACCACAGTTTGAATATAAAGGACCTCTTCGGAGGTTCTTTTGTTAATATGTGACTATGAAAGTTGTCCTGTTTGACGCAGACGGCGTGCTAACACTGTCCGAGGAAGTATTCTCCGTAGTCTATGCACGCTCTCGCGGTCTGGACTCTGAGCCCTTCAAACAGTTCTTTCGTAACGATTGGAAGCCTATTGTTACCGGTAAGGTCGACCTAAAAGAGTCGATAGAAGCAAACCCTGATCTTTGGCAGTGGCACGGCAAGACAGATGACTTGCTCAAGTACTGGTTTGAAACTGAGGACGTCCGAAATGAAGAACTTATAACCGTAATTCGCAAACTACGGAAAGCAGGTATTCCTTGTTATCTAGCCACCGAACAGGAAAAATATCGTGCCGAGTACATGGAGAATGTTATGTTCAAAGGTTTATTTGACGGCTACTTCGTTACGGCCGCGTTAGGTGTTTCCAAGAATGATCCAAAGTTCTTTGAGTTAGTAGTCGAAAAGTTAGAGCAAAACCATCGGAATGTTCAACCGCATGACATCACATTCTTTGATGATAGCCAGTCTAAGGTCGATGCAGCTAATGCTGCGGGTATCAATGGCCAGTTGTACAAAAACGTAAGTCAGGTTCAAGCACTGCTACTCAAACCATAATGGGCTTTAGTTCCGTACCTCGTTCACTGTCTGCCCCATGGCGATAACTTCATGCAGAGAAAGCTATCTTTTAAGCTTGTCTTCACTGATGGACATATATTCTCACGGATGTTCGAATAGCAGTTGTTGTTTGTTGCGGTTCCAATGCAACGCGGCCTCCCAACAACTGAAACTTACAGAGTTGAGTCACTAATGCAGTTGATTCGCTTTTTTGCTTAGCCCTGTTATCTAGATTCGGGTTCTACTTGATGGTCTTGACGTCAGTAACTTCTTTGGCTAAAGATAGTAGTATGGCTTCAAAAAATAAGCAGCCAACAAAGTTGGCAAGACTCTCTAAAACCATCTTGGTTAGCTTCGTACTTACACTATTACCGACATTTATTTGGGTCTTCGTCCTTGGCATAATGATGGATCTTGGCTTTGCAAGTATTGACAACGGTCCGTCGCAATACATAGACGTGGTTTATCGGGTTGGAGTAGTAAGTTTCATTTTAGTAGGTCTAATTGTATATAAAATTGAAAAAGTTAAGAACCACCCATCAACTTAACTCTGTCAGAACGCGTTCCAATTCGAATGTATTTGGGATCTCGTGTGCACTTTGACCCATGACAACTAGGGCTTTCAATTTATAAAAACTTGTGTAGGTGACCGCTGCTCATACTAAAGTATGGTAGCGGCACAGGCTTGCATCAAAGCCTAGCCAACCTTACACAAAATAAACATAACCGAGTTGACAATAGTATGGCTACGTCCATATCATGTGGCTATGGAAGAAAGTAAACCCAACAAGATATCACAAAACCAAAACGTAACACCAACAAAAGACACGGATCTGCCAAAACAACCTTTGGTAGACGATCAGTCAAACTCCGGTGGCAGTAAGAATACAGTAAA
>CAZJME010000044.1:0-6479 GCA_964547235.1 uncultured Candidatus Saccharibacteria bacterium | reverse complement strand
CACTACCGTATCTACCACGCCCGGGTCATCTTCTGTTTCATCACCAACCCCTGCCAAAGGACAAAGCCCCAAATTTAGCCTAACAAAACCTGCGGCATGGAGTTGCTTCATAAACTCGACCAACAAAAAGTCGTTAGAATTCCCCGGAGCAAGCTCACTGAACCGCAGCAAGTCATAATTCGCCTCATCTTTATCAAAACTATGTACTTGATTGAGGAACGCTTGAATGGTACCGGCCGCATCACGCAGCACCAAAATATCGGATTGGTTTAAGTATTCATCGCTACAATAACCCATTAGCAGCCCTCTCTCTTCACGGCCCGGCCTGCTTAACCATTCGTCGGAAATTACTCTAAGGCGCTGTAAAACCGCGGAATTATGAGGTGGGTGGAGCAGCTCAGTACTATAGCCTTGCTTACTAAAGCGGTTATGTATCTGCCGAAAGTACTTGTCCTTAGCCTGGTTGGCAAGGAAATGTTGCAAGTTCACCACCGCTTCCTCACCAATTTTCTGAACAGCAAAGCCCCGTTGCGTATAAAGAGCAGAGTGCTGTTTTTCGGTATGCACAAATGCAGGTAGCCAGTCGTTGGTTTGGCAAAGTTCTAAAAACGAGCTAAAAGCTTCTGCCTGGCTCTGACCATTGCCGACCGGGCTACCAATCGACAAGGCCACGCCTCTTGTCACATGATAAGCAATCACCGCCTGTTCGTCGGAGGAAAAAACGTAGCCTTTATCGTGTGGCCAGAGTTTAAAATAATCCTCACTCGAACCACCATAATGCTCTAGTATTTTCTGGGCACGTTGTCTATTACCCGACTGATCACTCAAACGTGCTCGCAGTGGTTGAAAGAAAGCCAAAAAAGCATAACTAAAACTCAACCCACTAACTAACGAAAGGGAATCAAGAAATACCTTACCTCGGTAAGTAAAGGCATGAAGTGGCTCTTTCGTAAAGACACCAAACTGATCGAGCGTGTAGCCAATGGATTGCCACAGGTTCAACTCTTGATGAAAATCTCGTCGTTCGAGCAGCTCAAAACCAACCACTCCATAGAGTAAGGCAACGGCAAGTACCATTGCCACTTGCCGAAGTACCAATGTGAAATTTTGGATGTCGCTGCGCGTTGTAAAACGATGCCGTGACACAAGCAAGACACCTAGAACTGTTAGCGGCACAACTAGGGTACGGATGGTGTCGAGCCACTCGAATAACGTCTGCGGATGTTCGAAGATTAACAGCGCAGCATTGGTTCCGAGCAAAAATCCATAGACCAAAATAGTGACCAACCAAGCTGTTTGTTTACGTCGTTGCAACAAACTAGACAAATAAATGAGCGTTAGTCCGGCAACAATACCAGCATTAATCTGGATATGACTTTCCCAAAACCGCCGCCTGACAATAATGTGCGCAGCCAGTGAATTGAGAGTGATCAGCAGCCCATGAGTAAGGACAATAAGTGAAATCAGTCTGAGTCGAAAGTCGGGTCGCACCAACCGGTGCATTTTGGCTTGTCTCATAGCCACTTAAGTATAACCGATATAGGCCTATCGTTAAGGGTTGTAATTTCAACAGTAAGCTTGCCAGGATGTCAAATAGTTTCGTAAAATAGTATACACAAGGAGAGTTTGTGGGGGTTTACAGCAACACGCAGATCAAGCAGGCTATTCAAGATGGCCACATTGTGTTCTACCCGTTTGTGGAGGAGCATATTGCAGGCAGTAGTGTAGATGTTACGCTTGGCAACTGGTACTACCGCACCGAAAGGCCGAGTGAAGGAGGTTTTTATAATCCGTTTGATGAGTATGCCGTCAACCAGTACTTTAGCGGGGCGCTAAAAGCAGAGGTTCATCAGGATTGGGCCAACAAACATGGACGCCAACTTTTTGAGAACATCCCCGCCGACCAACCAATTATAGTCCTACGTCCAGGCGAACGAATTTTAGCGCACACGCATGAGTTCATTGGTATCAAAGCGCCTGGGACAAGCACCATGCAAGCCCGTAGCACATGGGGTCGCAATGGCGTCGCCGTTTGTCTAGACGCCGGATGGGGCGATCCCGGCTATGTCAACCGGTGGACAATGGAAATTTATAATATGAATCAGCACGAGAGCGTGGTGTTGCCGGTTGGAGAACGAATTGCGCAGTTGGTTTTTTATGAAACTGGCCCAGTAGAAG
Organism: uncultured Candidatus Saccharibacteria bacterium; assembly: GCA_964547235.1. Taxonomy (GTDB): domain Bacteria; phylum Patescibacteriota; class Saccharimonadia; order Saccharimonadales; family AWTP1-31; genus CAZHBD01. The sequence continues at coordinate 4,301 of CAZJME010000044.1, read as the reverse complement.
AAGAATATAAGAACATCAGCGGCAAGTACCAGCCGGGTCCAGCCGACGATCTGCCATCTATCATCAGCAATTGGTCGCCGGATCAAATGTTGCCACGAGCGTATCGTGACCAACGCCGTAAATCTATGGAGATTGAAGGTTTAAAAGCACGATGGCGGTAAATAACTCTGGAACTGGGCTTTTTGTAGTCATCGAAGGCAGCGATGGAGCCGGCAAGGGTACGCAACTAAAGCTGCTTGAGAAACGATTAAAGGCAAGCGGCCACGATGTAGTAACCTTTGATTTTCCGCAGTATGATGAGCCATCGAGCTATTTTGTAAAAGAGTACCTCAATGGTGCCTATGGCAGTGCCGAAAGTGTCGGCCCATACACCGGTTCACTATTCTACGCCCTTGATCGCTACCAGGCGGCACCACAGATTCGCGAGGCGCTTGCCCAGGGCAGAACCGTACTCGCCAATCGGTTTACGGGCAGTAACATGGCCCACCAGGGAACCAAGTTCCTAAACTCCGAAGAACGACGTGGCTATTTTATATGGATTGATAACCTCGAGCATACTATGATGCAAATCCCCCGCCCGGACCTCAACATAGTATTGCATGTGCCAGCCGAAACAGCGCAAAAATTGGTTGACCAGAAAGAAACACGAAGCTACACCGATAAAAAACGCGACCTGCACGAAGCCGACCTCCAACATCTACAGCGGAGTGTAGAAGTTTATGATGACCTGTGTCGTTTGTTTCCTAAGGACTTTAAGCGTATAGATTGTGTCCGTAGTGGCGAATTACTGGAAGTAGAAACAATAAATGACATGTTATGGGAGACGCTGCAGCCAATGTTACCTTTACCGAAACAACCAAAACAGGCAAATGAAAGCACGACAATAACGAGCGTAGGACAGTCGCTGAACAAAGACTACCTCATCAAAAACGAAGACGGAAGCTACACCATAACCAGCACCGGCCAGGCGTTTCTCACCGAGGCTGTCAGCAACACTAACGGCAATGTCTACGCCTTTACCGACAAACTCAGTAGCACGACGATTGCCGCCGCCATGGCGCGCTTAAGTCGCCGCGGCGATGACATGCGCGTGACTATTTTGGATGAGTTTGCAGCGGCGGCCGGAAAAGATCAAAAACTCTTACAACGGGTTATCACGGCTTACGGCGACGACTCTGTGCAGCAACTCGTTGGTCTTCATTTTGTGGTCGAGAAAGCGAGCAATCTACTCACCAAAAAGTTGGAGTGGGGCCGTCTGGCGGCCTACCTCGAGCAGTCGACGCGTTACATCTATTTTGATCAAAAAGAAAAGGGTAAGTACAAATACCACGTACCTGAGCACTTATCTCCTTCGGTCAAGGAAAAGTATGTTGCTGCAATCGATGCTATTTTCGATATGTACTCCGAAATGGTACACCAGCTGACCGACTATGTCCGGGCTAATTCCAACGTGCCAAAAGCCGAACAGGACATGGCATGGAAGGGCGCTACGCGTGCGCAAGCCTGCGACGCAATCCGCCCTGTTCTACCAGTTGCTACTACAGCAACCGTAGGGATTTTTGCCTCGGGGCAAGCACTCGAGAGCCTTATAATGCACCTCTTAAGCGAGCAGTTGCCTGAATTCCGTTCCGCTGGACAGCAGATACTCGAAGAGGCTCGCAAAGTTATTCCTACCTTTTTAGAGCGTGCCGACAAACCAGAACGAGGCGGCGCAATGATCGCCTACCGCGCCAACACCGCCAGGGAGATGCGACAACTAGCCAATGAGACATTACCACAAACACACAGTATCGATTTTGATGCAATCCATCTTAACAGTTATTGGCCGCATAACGAGTTGGATGTCGTGGCCGACATGCTCTATGAGCATTCGCACTTATCTTTGCAAGAGATCCAACAAACAGTTGCGAATTGGCCTTATCAACAAAAGCAACACGTTTTGCAAACATATATGGGGGAACGGCTGAACCGGCGCCATAAACCAGGTCGTGCCTTGGAGAAAGTTCATTACAATTGGGATCTTATCTGCGACTATGGAATATTCCGAGATTTGCAGCGACATCGCATGGTGGATGACCTCGAATGGCAACAGCTAACGCCGCGCTTCGGCTTTGATGTACCTGACTTGGTAGAAGAGGCCGGCTTGACCGAGGTCTTTGAAAAGTGTTTTGATCTGAGCGCCGAGCTTTACAGCTATTTACAGTCGCAAGGCTATGAACTCGAAGCCCAATATGCCACCTTGCTTGGACACAAAATGCGCTGGAAAATGACTTACAATGCCCGTGAAGCTTTCCATTTTCATGAGCTTCGTACCAGCCCGCAGGGACATCCCGGCTACCGTAAACTAGTGCAGCAAATGCACGAAAAAGTTGCCGAGGTTCACCCGTTGCTGGCCGAGGCAATGAAGTTCGTCAACCAGGGCGAAGACCCCGAGCTGACGCGCTTGGCCGCAGAGCGCTATACCCAACTTAAGCTGCAAGCGCTTGATCACCAACGCCAAGCTGATAGAACGAATGAGTAAGCGCCCTGACATAACGTGCTGTCCCCCCACCAACTAGGGCAGGACACCCAGGTGTAGGAGCTTGATATTCAGGCGACTCAAAATGTCCCGCTAAATCGGCTGTCATTAATGACCCACGTTCTGAAATGAAAAAATTATCGGGGTCGTAACGAAAGCCTTTAAAGTCATGGCCTCGTTTTACGCCCTGGTCACTTCCTAATATCTTGTGGATCGCAGTATCGGTAGTTTTATTTACTTTAGCGAGCTCATTAACGAGCAGCGTCGAGCGCTGCAAAGTTTCTATAGGATCCTTCTCCTCCAACTGTCCGGCGACTACAACTAAAGCTCCAAGCTGACACACAGTTTCATACACCGCTTCGTCGACAGTAACATATGCCTGTTCAAGTAAAAAATCGACCAGTTTTGGAACGCTGCGGCCTGACCCACGGTTGATGCGTTCCATGAGCCGCGTCACCTTATTACCCTGGTTTTCAGGGTATGCATCCGACCCATGATAATATGCCTGCGCCAGTGTAGCGACACGCTCCGGCATACCGCGGGTTTCTCCTCCACCCAGCAGCCAGCTCTGAGCATTTCTGCCTATAAAATCGCCAAAAGCATGTCCTATTTTGTCGATCGAATCATCAAAATTTATGCCTTTTGATGGCAAATAAACAGCCGTAAAATCTCCCGACAATTCAAGTGCACCCGTCACATGCTTGCTCACAATACGTCGCCGGGTCGCTTCCGAAGCCGACATCCCAGATAGAGGACACTTTTCGCTCATCAGAACACGCCGTTCTGCAGCGCCCGCAACCGGTACTCCTTGTAATGCTCGACCACTTCTCATACGTTTACCCACTAAAAAAAACTTAAAAATTAGAGATGTACTTATTATATTTCATTTCTACTGTTTTGTCAATAGTGTACACTGAGTTCATAAGGGGGAACCATGGCCGCTCATCAGGATTATCTACAATTCGCATTTTTCGAAGACAACATTGTACCTTTTAGCAATGCGAAAATATCAATAGCAACCAACGGACTGCAATATGGAGTCGCCATTTTTGGAGGCGTGAAAGGTTATTTGCAAAATGATGGTAGTATTGGTATTTTCCGTTTGGAAGATCACCTGCAAAGAATGGCTCGCAGTGCTAAGATACTACGGTTTCCATACGAATTTGATACAACCAAGATTCGCCGGGCTTTTCTTGACCTCACCAAAAAAAATCAACCTCAGACCGACGTCTACTATCGTCCCTTCATTTATCGAAGTGATATTATGCTGAGTCCGGCCATCAAGGGTGATTATAACTTTTCGCTTCATATGCTGAGCTTGGGCGACTATTTTGATAAGTCGCGCGGCATGAAAGTCTGCGTTTCATCGTGGACACGCAACAACGACAACGCACTACCACCACGCACCAAAGCAAGCGGTGGCTACGTTAACGCAGCTCTCGCTATGAACGACGCAACCGCCAGTGGCTACGATGCTGCCATTATGCTAGACAGTAGCGGACACGTTGGCGAAGGGGCAGTTATGAATATGTTCATGGTACGTGATGGCGTGTTGTACACGCCTCAGGTAACGGCCGATATTTTGGAAGGCATCACACGACGCTCCGTCATCGAATTGGCCCAAAAAGCAGGCATCACTGTCGTCGAACGCACGATTGATCGGACCGAACTATACATTGCCGACGAAGTATTCTTTTCTGGCACGGCCACCGAACTTAGCTGGGTTACGAGCATCGATAGCGTAGCAATTGCCAAAACCGCCGGACCGATATTTTCTCAAATC
>CAZJME010000043.1:0-6582 GCA_964547235.1 uncultured Candidatus Saccharibacteria bacterium | reverse complement strand
TACGCTGTCCTTGCGAAAATAAGCAGTTATGCTATAGTAACTTTATGTCTAACACTCTTGACGAAGTTACGCCTTCAGCAAATCCGATGCCTGATGACGTAATAAAACATCTCGAAGAAACATATTATGAGTATGAGAAAGATGTTGCACCTGACGTCTGTAATACACTTGGAATAATGGCGGTGCAGGGTGATCTTTTACGAGTCATTTTATTAACCGATCCCCAGGCAGAACCATGGCTGGAAGATGAAATTCCTGCTGCAGACAAAGGTATTGCTAAGTACTTGCAGGAAACGAGAGATCGAATAGAATCAATTGCACCCGATGACCGATATATGGCTGGGACGGATGTAATAAAAGGCGGGGAAGTACCGCAATTTCTTCTCGACAGCCTTGGAGTAGACTATGGATTTCGAGTATTCGAAAGGCTCGTGGAAAAGAATTCTGATGGTGAATACGCCGTCAATGACGAATCACTTCTAAACGTACTGCAGTGGCACAATCATCAAATGACAAAGAGGCGTGAGGGTTTCATGACCAAGGAATGGCCCCACCTAAAAGAGAGTTTCTCGTACAGCTTAAAAATGGGAGTAGATGCAGGTTGGCTGCCATCAGCAGTCCTATCCCCAAGAAGGGCCCAGACCTTAGATGACGTTAAAGCAACAATTGATGACGGCATGCTTCTACACGAAACTGGCGCAGATGCCTTTGTTAGCACGTATGATAAAGGTTCATCAAAGGAAGTGTTCTTCCCGCACTATGCCCCAAGAGTACTGGCTTATCACGAACTGTCTCATGTAGTAGCTGGTAAAGAATCATCAAGTAATGGCGAGAATAAGCACACTGGGCTATACCGCTTGTTTAAAGCCAAACATCATGCCGCCGGCAAAGTATTAGACGAAGCAGTAACCGAACATGTAGCCTGGGTACTTACTCAATATTTCATGGAAAATCCTGATGATATTATGCAAAGAATTACCAATGGATCTAGTAGCCATTATAACGACGAACGACGACTTCTCAACTTCTTATGTCAAGGCGGAGTTAATCCCATAAAGGTAAGTGTGTTTACGGATGCATATTTTGAAGATTCTACTAAGTTGCGTCGCCCTGCGATTAGAAAATTAAAGAAGCAGTTAGCCAAGGCATTTCCTGGGCATAATGTACTAGATGAACTCGGTGAGTTAATGGCAGAGGGTGAATATGAATATGCTCGACATGGTCTCAGCGATTTTAGGACAAGATTAGCGATGGATGTGACCAAAGTAAAAGTAAAAAGAGACGGCCGAGAATTTAAACGACAACAAAAGAAGATTCAGAAGCTAGAATTAAAACTTAAAAAGTAGTAGATGCACTAAAGATTTTGCAGCTTAAGTAATAAAATTACTAGCTAGTAACAGAATTTGACTTGGAAGCTCTGGCTACACACTCGTCGTTTATCCACAGGTTTTGCATTGTGTTTTGACACGCAAAACTATTCATGGTACGTTAACGTAAGAAGTGTACCAAACAAACACTTGGAGATATGGGAGTACAGATGGCTGACGTGCCAGAAAAACAGATAAAAAGACTGCGAAGCCTGATACAGGAAGCTGAAACATCTTTAGCGGCTGCTAAGGAGCTGCTGGTAAGCCTGGTGGGAGATGACCCAGTGGTTACTTCGAGCGTCAAAGACGAGAACCTCGGTAAAATTATCGAAGGGGTTTTTGATGGCCAGAATATGGTCGGCAGCGATGGCAAAACATATCCAGTGCCTGCTAACTACGCGAGCAAGTCCAAGCTAGTGCAAGGTGATATCCTTAAGCTGACCATTGCTGATGATGGTACCTTCATGTATAAGCAAATCGGTCCCATTCCACGTAAGCAAGTCGTTGGCGTGTTGGAGCTAAAAGAAGGCCACTATTTTGTTACTGCCGGTACCAAATCATACCGCGTGCTCTTGGCGAGCGTTACCTACTTCAAAGCCAAGCCAGGCGATCAAGTAAGTGTCAATATTCCCGAAGACGATGCCAACGCCGAGTGGGCAGCGCTTGAAGCTGCATTGTAGATCACGCTTCATTTACGTATAGAATATCATCTTAGAATTTCTCATCGTACTAAGAAAAATGAAACATGTCTTGACGGACTGCCCTTCCAGATGGTAACTAACAATGTGGATTGTGCAACGGACGCAGAGCGTTCTTTTCGATATAATGGTAAGTCCTATGGGGCAGGCACTATACCGAAAATACCGCTCGAAGTCTCTCGACGAGATCGTCGGACAAGAGCACATTACAACTACTTTAAAAAATGCTCTGAGAAGTGGAAAAATCAGCCACGCCTACCTCTTAACTGGTCCGCGCGGAGTTGGTAAGACCAGTGTTGCCCGCATTCTTGCCTATGCAGTGAATGACTTGCCATACGATGAGAAGCCGCACTTAGATATCATTGAAATTGACGCTGCCAGTAATCGGCGTATTGATGAAGTCCGTGATTTACGCGATAAAGTCCATGTCCTGCCCACCAGCGCAAAGTACAAAGTGTATATTATCGACGAAGTCCACATGCTCACCCGTGAATCGTTTAACGCACTCTTAAAAACTCTAGAGGAACCACCAGCACACGTTATCTTTATTCTTGCCACCACTGAGGTAAACAAACTGCCAGACACCATCGTAAGCCGCACTCAGCATTTTGCTTTCAAACCAATCGACGAGAAAAAGCTAGTTGATCACTTAGGTACCATCGCTAAAGCTGAAAAGTTAAAAATTGATACTGACGCCCTACAACTTCTTGCACAACATGGCGGAGGCAGTTTTCGTGACAGCATCAGCATGCTTGACCAAGTGCATAGCGTTGCCGAGCACATAACAAGGACGGAAGTTATTAGCTTACTGGGGCTTGCCTCGGAGGAGCATGTTGCCGCCGTCATGGAGTCGCTACGCCAACAAGACCCGAAGCAACTCTTGTCAACGCTTGATAATATTCGCCAAGCTGGCATATCGGCCACGCAACTGGCCAAACAACTCTCTGAAGCACTGCGATCACAACTCATCAATGAGGGCACCGGCGATATCCAGCTCATGCGCGCACTATTGGAAGTATCCACGAGCACCTACCCTGAGCGTCTTCTTGAATTAACGCTGTTAGAACCAATTGTAGCGGCACTGCCACACACCACCGCAACTGCAGATGCCGCAGATGCGTCTGCCGTGAAAACTATGGAACCAAGCAACAAGGAAAAAGCACGCAAAAAACAGCCCGATGAAACGAAAAAAGTAGCACAGCAGGTGGTTGAGGAAGAACCTCCTAAAGCTGAAAAGAGTACTACAAAATCATCAAACAACGCATCCGACCAATTCAATGTTGATGATTGGCCCGCAGTTCTAGCGGCAGTAAAGAAAAAATATAATACGCTATACGGTATTCTGCGCATGGCAGAGCCAAGTGCTAGCCCGGGTAAGCTCGTTCTAAACTTTCGCTTTGCGTTTCATGAAAAACAGTTCAAAGATCAATCTAAGCGCCTGATTGTCACCGCGATTATCCAAGATCTTTTTGGATTGAATGTTGATCTAGAGTGTCGGCTCGTTCCTAAACAGCTCAGTAAAACACCTACGATTAAAAATAACGACGCGGTAGATACCGTAAGCAATATTTTTGGTGGTGCCGAGCTGTTAGAATCGTAAGATAGAGAGGGAAGAACTTGGAACCGTCAAACGCTGTCATACCACCGCAAAATACTGAAGCAGAGGCAAGCTTATTGGGTGCTATTTTGATTGATAGCGATGCTATCGTTAAGGTCGCCGACATCATACAGGCGGCCGATTTCTACGATCCAAAGCACCAACGCATCTATGAAGCAATCACGCAATTATACGAGAAGCACCAACCGATTGATGTTTTAACCCTCTCGGATCAACTAAAAAGCACGGGTTTTATCGAGTTTGTCGGCGGCGCCACCTATCTAACGCAGCTAACGAACTTTGTGCCAACCGCAGCACACGCTGAGCAGTACGCCGAAATTATTGCCCAAAAAGCTCTACGGCGGCGTCTCATTAAAGCCAGCCAAGAGATTGTCGAACTTGGTTATCATGAGGAAGAAGCTCTGCAGAACCTTATAGAATTAGCCGAAACAAAGTTGTTCGAGGTAAGCCAGCGGCATATCAAACAGGATATTACCAGTCTGGAAACAATTTTAGGAGAAAGCTTTGATCGTCTTGACGAGCTCCATAAAGACAAGGGAAAGATCAGAGGCTTACCGACTGGCTTCAAGGACCTAGACAACATTTTAGCTGGCCTGCAACGATCCGATCTTTTCATCCTGGCCGCACGTCCGTCAATGGGCAAGACGGCATTTTCTTTGAACCTGGCTCATAATGTTGCTCTAAAAGCGGACGTACCAGTATTAATGTTTAGCCTAGAAATGAGTAAAGAACAGTTGGTTGATCGACTATTAGCCATGGAGTCAGGTGTTGATGCGTGGGCACTCCGTACCGGGAACCTCACGGACGCCGATTTTGAAAAGATTGGTCTCGCCATGGGAAGCCTAAGCGAAGCGCAGATCTATATTGACGATACGCCCGGCATTACCGTTAGTGATCTTCGCACCAAAGCTCGACGAGAAGCGCACCAGAGACCGTTGGGACTTATTATCGTCGACTATCTGCAACTCATGAGTGGTGGGGCTCGTTTCGGCGGAGACGGCAACAGGGTGCAAGAAATATCGGAGATATCCCGAGGGCTTAAGGGCATTGCCCGTGAGCTTAACGTGCCACTTATCGCCCTCAGCCAATTGAGTCGTTCGGTTGAAAGTCGCAGCCCGCAAATACCGCAACTGCAGGACCTACGAGAGTCAGGTTCGATTGAGCAAGATGCCGATGTTGTCGCCTTTATTTACCGCGAGGATTATTATAATCCAGAGACAGAACGGAAAAATATAACCGACATTTTTATCAAGAAGCATCGTAACGGCCCTACTGGCGCGATAGAACTGTTCTTTGACCGCGAAAAACAACGTTTTCGCAGCATAGACACGAAGCACAACACGCCCTTTAGCTAATAGTGGTATACTTTTTACATAAGTATTATGGGAAGTAATCGTTTTCGCAATTGGTTCATTGAATTGTGGCAACCTGCATTAAGTTACGCAGCATGGTCGCTCGCAAGCTTAGCTGTATTGACCTACAAACTCGGCAGTCTGGTGCCAGGCTTAAGCCTAGCCGAGCAAGCGGCAGTCCATTCTCACTCATTTGCCCAAATAAAAGTCGAACCCTTTTACTTATTTCATAAGCTACTGCAACTAGTGAGCGAGAAAGTTTTGGGGCAAAGTTTTCTAAGTGTGCGGCTCGCCAGCGTAGTATTTGCCGTCCTGTTTACTGGCTGTTTTTTCTTTACTTTACTGCACTGGTTTAATCGTCGAGTTGCATTTGTTTCCAGTATTCTGTTCGTCCTTTCTGCATGGTTCTTGCATACGGCCCGTTCCGCCGACACAACAGTTATGTATTTGTTGACGCCCTCCTTGACAGCCTTAGGGGTCTTGACGAGGCATAAGCAACTCAAGAGATGGTTTGTCTGGTGTCTGTTTGGTTTTGCTATAGTATTGATGTATACACCGGGAATGATCTGGTTCGCCGTAATTGCAGCAGTGTGGCAAAGGAAAGTCCTACAAAGACTTATGCGCACCTATCGTCTATGGACGCTGTTAAGTGCGGTCATTACATCGTGCGCACTACTACCCCTGGTTTACGCCTTTATACATGATCACCGTCTCGCTCTGCTACTCGTTGGCATACCATACGAAGGTTTGCCGCCCTTACAAGCCATCGCGAACAATTTTATTCAGACTCCGTGGCAACTGCTTGTCCGAGCTACCTATGCGCCCGCCATATGGCTCGGCCGAATGCCTCTACTAGATTTTGGTAGTACGCTTCTGGCCATCTTAGGACTGTATAGCTTTCTGTTAGACTGGAGGCTTGATCGCAGCAAAGTAGTTATCGGCGGCATCCTTGTCAGCTGGATTCTGATAAGCTTGGGTGTCGCCCCGATGGCCTTGCTACTCCCGTTCAGTTTTTTGCTTGTCGCCGGAGGTATAGCCTTTATGCTTGAGCAATGGTTCAGAGTTTTTCCTCGCAACCCTTTTGCGCGAAATCTTGCTTATCTTTTGCTCGCTTTTGCCGTATTAACAGTTAGCTGGTACAACGTGCAGCACTATTTTATTGCATGGCCCCAAACACCAGCCACGCGTAGTAGCTTAAATCAACCACTGTAAAGTGATACAATAATGAGACGTGTAAAGGAGTAAATAGCAGTGAATCGTTTCGATCAAGCCAAGATGTTAATGAAAGTAAAAAAACTACAGAAAGAACTGCAAAAACAGGTCATAACCGTTGAGCAGGGTGATGGAGCGGTCAAAGTAGAGATTACCGGCGAACAAAAAATCAAAAAAATCCACATCGACCCTGACCGTGTCGACCTTGACGACATTCGAGAGCTCGAGCGCTGGGTAGAAGATGCGGTAAAAGAAGCCATCTCGCAAAGCCAAAAACTGGCTGCCGAAAAGATGCAACCAATGATGGGTGCACTGGGCGATCTAGGTTTATAACC
>CAZJME010000042.1:0-6749 GCA_964547235.1 uncultured Candidatus Saccharibacteria bacterium | reverse complement strand
ATATGAGTCCGTGTTGGTTGGAGGCGTTCGCAAAATTGCACCCCATTTGCTAAAGCCCGGTAATCCACCAAAGCATGCTTGCACCTTGACCACCTAGACGCCTCCGTTAAGGATGATGTAACTAAAAAACTTACCCAGCTTATGAACGACTGGGAAGGTTTTATGGGTGACCAAAATATATACGACCAGGCAAGCATGCCAATACCCGGCTGTAACACTCTAGACAAAGTCGAAGGATAGCGCCAAATCTTGGGCATTTTAATCTGATTTAAGATATATACTCTGTTGGGGATATGGTATTTCAGAAAAGACGCCAGTCAGCACAAGTAGTACTCAAAAACCCTCGGTATTGGATAGGTTAGAGTTGGTAGAATAGGCCGTGGTCGGTTCCTCTCTGTTAGATGAAATGGCCTTTACAATTTAGGGGCCTATTTTTTTGTTTCAAGATTATGTTGCAAAGGTGGTGAATGAATACAACGATTGCATGATTTTGGCGACAATAGGTTATAATATGCGCTTATGAGTGAACTAATAAATGGAAAAGAGATGGATAAAAAAGTTGAATTTGTAGAGCTTGGCGATGCGGCTATTGGTGGCATCGAGGCAGGTGAATTGAGTCAGGAGCGACTAGAAGAGCTAACTGAACGAGTTGGAACGGGTGAGTTTCATGTGGCGACTGACGGCAAGTTGCCGGGCGGCTGTGTAGACGGGCGACCGGGCGGGGCGCTACGTCCGAATGCTGCTGGTGGTAGCGAAACTATATTTGTGGCAGACGACTTGACTAGTAAATCGCTAGCTAGTAGCGACGGCTCTACGGCTGGTGGTTATGCAAACACGCTGCGTGCCCTGACCGAGCGTGGCTATGAAGTAGGTGGGCATACCGACGATCATGCACATGGCGAGGCAAGTGGTTGTGGCGCTAATGATAAGCTAGCAAGTATTTATGAATATATCGCCACGCGTGGTGATGTACTGCGCGCTACGACCGCACACCTCGGTATACAAGTGAGCGATGAAACACACGAAATGATAACAGGTAATGCTGCTGCCCGAACGGAATTTTCACACGGTGCTGAGTTACTAAGCATACTACGCGAACAAGCAGGTGAAGGCGCGGTAGATCCACTAGAAGGTGCGCACCAGGAAGTACTAGCGGTGATAAATAATCGCCCGGGGACAACGCTTGATCGCGTGGCTTTGGCTGATGAATTTGGACTTGATTACGAGGTGTTTAACGTTGATGCTTGGACGTTTAGCGAAGCGGCAAACGCTGTAGCTATAAATCCCGAAGACGCCGGGCAAAAAGTTGTCGCGATGGTTTATTACAATTTGGCCACGACTTATGTTCTGAGTGGACCAAAAATGCGTGTTGTAGTGCTTAACTAAATTACTTGCCGCACTGGAGCCAGGGGACTTAATTCTAAACGACCCGCAGTTTACTGGCACATGTTTCTCGCCTCATGCTACTGTGCGGAGGTCGCCTATCCCCCTAGCTACAGCCTGCGTGCAGGGCGGCTCAAAAAATGATCGAATATTTTAAGGTGTAGAATAGACATAGAGTCTATAGGAGAATTGAGATGAAATGGCTATACAGGCATTGGCAGCAAATTGGACTAGTTATCAGTGCACTACTCATGCTTACGCTGGCGATAACTTACGCCAACATCGACGGCTTTCGAGTACTTTTAATTGTTAGCCTGATTACACTACTGTTGCACCAGTTTGAAGAATATCAGTTTCCGGGAGGTTTTCCGCGTATGGTAAATCGAGTTATGTTCGGCAGTAAAAATACCGAAAATTACCCGCTAAATCCACGAACGGCTTTTATTATTAATGTTGTGATTGGTTGGGGCTCGTATACGCTTGCTATAATTTTTGGCGCAAGTGCTGTGTGGCTAGCAACGGCGACGATAATGGTTTCAATCGGTAATGTTTTAGCCCACACACTGCTATTTAATATCAAAGGAAGAACGTGGTACAACCCAGGCATGCTTACAGCGCTCGTGCTGTTTCTACCGATATCTATTTATTACTTTGTTTACATTTCTACGCACGATATGTTACGCCTCGGCTCGCTTGCGACGGGCGTACTGCTCGGCATTGCCCTGAATTACTTTGGTGTATTTAGGATGATTACGCTCTGTGCCAAACCGAGCACTCGGCACATTTTCAAACAACTACGTTAGTAATCTAGCGTTACCGCAGCTTGGCTCTCTTTGACGCCGATTGAATGCCGACATGAAGCCAGTGCGCATCTTTGGCGATACAATACCGAAAAATAATAACAGCCAAAATCCTGTAGGATGTATCAAACAAACATTATCTCCGAGCGACGCAAAGGGGCACTAAGCCTAGGCAAAGTATGTCGTTGTCATTATTTACCACTAGCACTATACTGGCAGATATGAAGTACAAGAAAATATTGATAGTTGCTGGTGTTTTAATAGTATTAGTGCTCGGTAGTGTGGGTGTAATAGCTTGGCAAAAAGGCGTTTTTGCGCCAGCGGACGCAGATAATCCGACAAAATTTGTCCAGCATGATTTCGTTGACCTAACAAAATTCGGATCGATATCGAAGTTTCGATCTAACGAAGGGCATGACTTTTCGAACGGCGGCGAAACCTGCCGTAGCATGAAGCATTACTTCACTCCAGCTTTTACAGACAAAGACATGCAGACCCTCTCGAACCAACCCCAAGACCAGGGCAAGCAGTTACCACCTGCGCCAACTGCAGAGACCGCGGTAGCAATCTACGCGCCAGTGGACGGTAAGATTACGAGCATAAAGTCCGAGCATTTCCCGGTCGGCAAGCAAATTTTTATTACACCCGACAAAGCAAAGGGCTACAGCATACGCTTGTTTCACGTCTACCTAGTGGACGGCATCAAGAATGGCAGCCATGTTAGCGCCGGACAGCACATTGGTGACATTAGCCGCCTAAGCTCAACTGATATTTCCGTGCAAGCGGGACAAATCAACGGACGCTATATATCATATTTTGACGTCATGCCAGACAACATCTTTGCCTCGTATCAAGCATTGGGCATCAAAGACCAAAGCGATTTAATAATCTCGAAAGAGTACCGTGATGCGCATCCGTTTACCTGTAACGGTGAAGAATTCACCACAAAACCCCAAAACAGTGAAGCGGACGTAACGATAAACGGCTGGGCAGATCCACGCATGCAACCACAACAAGGCTCAGGTTCTCCGCAGGGCTCAGACCCTCAACAAGGTAGATAATTTATACGTAGTTATTTAGAAATATCAAAGGCAAAACTATTTCAATAAGATATTGCCATGCGATGAATATAGATAAAGTGCAAGAATATTGTTTAGTTACCGCGCAACACGATTTCTGTAAGGACAACCCCAATAACGATAATCGCAAGAATTGCAGAAAATTCGGTAATAGCCCAGTTTTTCGACCCATCAAACTTTACAGGATCTTTGCCCGACTCGATGGCAGCGTTAAGCTTCTTCTTCATAACAACGCCCCCAATCACCGCAGCAAATACGAACAGGACGAAATTAGTCCAAAAAAGCGGACTTGAACCTACAGTAGCCCAATCAGTACTAGCTAAATAACCTCCTGTAATAAGCTGAAAGCCCATCGCAGGACCGGCTATTTTCCATAATTTTCTTAGCAATCGTACCTGGGAGAGAGATATCTTCTCTTGTATCAAAACCAGCAGAGTGGCTAAGGATGCCCCCATTATGAAAGTCGCCGCCACGACGTGCAGTACCAAAAAATCTGTGTGTGTTAAATTACTCATTATATAATCTCCTTACGTATCATAATGATACTAGTATACTCTCGATACTGAATTACACATGTTTTTTACCCAGAGTTATAATTGCAGCTATGAAAGATGTATTGGCGCTCGAAGGCATCCCTAATGTAGGTGAGGCGACTGCGCGAGATCTTCGCCGAGTTGGAGTGAATTCTGTAACGGATTTAGTCGACGCTGATGCAATTCATTTGTTTGATAAATTATGTGAATTGGACGGGGTGCAACACGATCCGTGTACTTTAGACATTTTCTTTTCCGCAGTAGATTACGCAACCAATGGCGCAATAAAGCCGTGGTGGAAATATACAGAGCTTAGAAAGAAACTATATGGGCCGTGAGCTACGCATTTTCTAAATGCAATGAGGCGATCTTTAGTAATCTCCTCAAAAGAGTTTATCTATTCAACTACAAATATGGATTTAATTGCCAAATTATTTCTCTAACAATCTACCAAGTGCCTCAACACTCTCGCGGTAGCCATCTTCCATACCACTTTGGATCATACCATCGCGGTCTGCCTGACTCATGAAGGTTGAGTGCATATGTATTTCGGTGGTGTTGTCATTAATTTTCTTAAAGTCAATTCGTTCGATCGATACGTGTCCGCGCTCCGGCATACCCAAAAATTCAAACGTCCAGATGATACGTTCATTCGTTGCAACTTCGTGATAGCTGCCACAAAAGTCGTACTCAGTGCCGTCTTCGGCCTTTTCAGCAATATGCCACGATCCACCAGTTTTGCCTTCGTAGTGCTTAACGTTGACTTCATTGCCACGCATGAACCATTTGGTGAATAAGTCTGGGTTAACGTGTGCATCAAATACTTTTTCCAGTGGGGCATTGATACTAACCACTGATTCGATATTCTGCTTTGAATCTTCTGGTACGGCTACGGTTAATGATGCCATTTGTATTTTCCTCCCTATTTTAATGATCGTTACAGCGCCTGCAGGATTTGTTCTAATTTATCCAACGTCTGACCATAGCCTTCTTCCATGCCCATTTCAATCACTTGCTGGAGGGCATCCGCGGTAGCGTAGCTGGTCGTAACACGAAGTAGAGTTGAACCGTCGCTCTGCTCGCTCAGTTGTACGCTTGATTTAGAGCCCGGCAGTGACTCGTTAACCACACCGGCTTCATCCGTAAAGAAATCTTCGTACTCATACGAATCTTCGGGGTGGATGTTTGAAAATACCATTTTGCCAGCGCTTACTTGGCCATACCATTCGCCCTGAGCTTTGTCCTCACACCTCATGACATAGATATTTTCGCCACCCTCTACAAAGTCGAACTTCTTGGTGGTCACCGTCCAGCCCTGGGGCGCAAACCATTGCTCGAACAGCTCCTTCTCGGTGTAGGCACGCCAGAGGTTGTGTTGTGACGCCCGGAATGAACGCTCCACGATAAGGGATTTTTTGTCCTCGCTTATTGTAAAGTTTGTTTTGTTCATAATTTCTCCTCACTAATTAATGTTTCTAGCCGATCGAACCGCTCTCCCCACATTTTGGCGTATTGCTCTATATGACTGCTAGCGATATTAAGAGAACTCGGTACGATAACCACAATCTGTTCCTTGCCACGACGTTTTTTAACTACCAACCCTGCACGCTCCAAGACTTTTATGTGCTTTGCTATGCCTGCGAATGTAATTGTGTAGTGCTCAGCTATCTCGCCAATGCTCATTTCTATTTTGGCTACCCTTGCCAAAATATCGCGACGCGTGCTGTCGGAGAGGGCGGTAAAGACGAGATCGAGTTGTATACTTTGTTCAACCATATGGTTGAATGATACTTTCTGTTCTACTACTTGTCAATACTGAAAGAACCCTCTTAAAAAGGGAGGGCAGTCTTCATTGTGGCTAGCCGGTGCGAGGTTTCCGACAATAGCCGCCAGATGATGCGCCAAAGTATGCACAGAAAATCTTATCTGATAGCTGAGTTCCTATACTCTGGACCAAGGAGAAGCTGCCCATAGAGCTCCATAACGATCATGCTGAAACTAAGTATTCTCCTTGGCTCGCTATTGGTCATCAATCCTTATCTTATAACCGACCAATGCATTCAAAGCTATGCCAAGTCATGTGCTGCTGCGGGTTAGCACTACTAACTACTGCAAATTATTGGCTATGGCGTCAGCGAGTTGCTTTACTTGGTCAAGCACACCATTAGGTTTTGTTCCGGTATAATAGGTCAAAATATACCAGTTATTGCCTTTGAGAATGTTGAGCTGACCCATCTTAGGGCTCCAAAATGCTTTATCACCATAACCAGTAACGTCCTGGCTGTCAGCTGGTTTGCCAGAGGTGAAGCTGACCTTGTTAGAATCTGCGCCGGTTTTTGTCTTGGCCGAGCGCGCCAACACACTAGCCGTCTTTTTACTCGCAGCTTGCTCCATAATCGAGCCGGTGTCAGACTTTGTGTAATACGTACAGTTGCTCACCGAAATATCTCCGGTTGCTCCAACCGAAGGCGGAACAGCGCCTTTAACAGCCGCTTCTCCTAGTAACTGCTTGGCAGCCTGATCGGTCAAAACATTGCAAGCATCAACTGCCACCAAAGGAGCGTCCTTCGAAGACACATTTTCTTTTGTTGCCGATGTCGAACTTGCGCTGCTGTTTGGCTTCGAACTGTCAGTATTTTTCTGTGTTAGAAAATACCCTCCGATTGCCACAACAATAACCAAGCCAACTACTGACAAAACAACTTTTTTATCCATATTTACTCCTTATGGTACGGCCTTACCTAATTACTACATATCTAATGGTACCCCTAATCAATTTTTTTTCAACACCAGCTATAGGCACATCGCTCGCACCTAAGCTACCCGACCATTAACCTGTGCCTACCTCTAATGCCACAAATTCCCTCAAAGCATATTTGAAATAAATTGTGAAAAATTGCGCATTAGCTCATAAGTAAAGGTTACCCATTCCGCTAAAGGCTAGAAGTGGTAGC
>CAZJME010000041.1:0-6928 GCA_964547235.1 uncultured Candidatus Saccharibacteria bacterium | reverse complement strand
TATTCACATCATTATTATAGCGAATATGACATTATCTATGGCAGGGGTGGAGGGACTCGAACCCCCGGCCTACGGTTTTGGAGACCGTCGCTCTAGCCAGCTGAGCTACACCCCTATATGATTAGGTACAGACACTATAGTAATTGATTCTTAACTCGCTGTCACCTCACAACTCTTTTCAGATTTTGCATAATCTGATATACAATAGAAACGATGAGCAAAGTGACCGTCGCCAAACCACTCTTTATTATGCTCTACGGATATCCGGGATCCGGCAAAACGCATGTTGCCCGGCAGTTGAGCGATACTTTGCAAGCTGCGCATTTGCATAGCGATCGCATCCGTAGCGAGCTCTTTACCGAACCGCGTTTTGACAAAGAAGAAGATCAGCTCGTGGAGCACCTCATGCTCTACATGGCTGAAGAGTTTTTAAAAGCCGGTGTAAGCATAGTCTACGATGCTAACGTCAACCGTTTAACTGACCGCCGAGAATTTCGCAATATTGCTCGCAAGGCCAAAGCCAACACCGTGCTGGTATGGCTGCAGATCGATGCCGATAGTGCCTTCGCTCGACTCAGTCGTCGTGATCGTCGAACCTCCGATGACAAATATGCACGTAATTACAGCCGCGAATCATTTGAGGCAGAACTGAACAAGATGCAAAACCCCAACAACGAAGACTACATTGTTATTAGCGGTAAACACACCTTCAATACTCAACGAAGTGCTATTATTAAAAAGCTGTACGAGATGAAGGCCATAAATATTGAGACCACCACCGCCAACGTCGTGAAGCCCGAGCTAGTAAACCTGATTCCAAACCCTTCTGCTGGACGCGTTGACAACGCTCGGCGCAATATTCTGATCCGTTAAGATGGCAAACCAAGAGGTGGATATTTCTGGCATCGGATTGGTGACACTGGTCAAACACCGCCGCTCTCGTTCACTCAAGATTAGTCTACAGCCCAACGGAACCGTGCGGGTTAGTTTGCCTATGTGGGCGCCGTACCGTGCAGCCATTAAGTTTGCTGAGAGTAAGCGCGGATGGATAGAACAACACCGGCAGCAACCTGCCATTTTGGTCAGTGGACAGGCAATTGGTAAAGCACATCACTTGTACCTCATACCCTCCGCGCGAACCTTAAAGGTGTCAGCACGGCAACAAGACTCTACGCTACGCGTTCAATTCCCGGCCACTCTCAGCGCAAGTTCGTCCGAGGTCCAGTCGGTGGCTCGCAAACTAGCAGTCCGTGCCCTGCGCGCCGAAGCCAAGAGACTGCTCCCTAGCAGGCTGCACGAGCTCGCCGCGCGCTATAACTTTACATTTAAAAGCGTGCAAATTCGTCAGCTAAAAGCTCGTTGGGGTAGCTGCACACACCAGCAGGATATCACCCTCAACCTGTTCCTGATGCAGCTGCCGTGGGAATTGATCGATTACGTGCTAGTGCATGAACTGTGCCACACCAAACACTTACATCATGGTCCGGACTTTTGGACCGAGCTTGAACGAGCTATTCCCGACGCCAAGCGGCGGCGCAAAGCTATGCGTGCTCACAAACCAGCCATTTGAATACGGACAATTTGTGTCATAATGGGCTTATGCCTAAAGCCGCGACTCAACCAGCTCAGACTCTTGCCGCCAACCTGGAACGCGAACGACTTACCAGCCTCATCAACAGCATGGCAGATGGCGTTATAGCCGTTGATAACGATCTCAAAGTCGTCGTCTATAACGGTGCCGCGCTTAACATCTTGGATATTAATACCATGAAACCGGGGCTTGACCTAGCAAAAGTCTTTAAGCTAATCGACAAGGACAAAAAAAGCGTTAACTTGCACGATCTGTTGAAGAAAACAAAAACGTCTTTCATTTCGCGCGATTATCGAATCGCATATGATGATGACAGTTTAGTGAACTTGTATATCAGTATTGCGCCGGTTCATTTGGGCTATGGAAAAAACGCCGACCAAGGTTTTGTAGTTTCTTTGCGCGACATCACCCACGAAAAATCTTTAGAAGAAGAGCGCGATGAATTCATAGGTGTTGTGAGTCACGAACTACGAACACCTATCGCCATTGCGGAGGGAAATTTAAGTAATACGCAGTTTATCATCAAAAAAGAAAATGGTTCTGCCGAAATAGCACAGACGGTTAAACAAGCCTACGACCAAGTAACTTTTCTGTCTGGCATGATCAACGACCTTTCAATGCTGTCGCGTGCCGAGCGCGGCAAGCTTGCTGTCGAGACTGAGGATATCAATGTGCACGATCTTGTTACCGAGCTTGCCGATGGCTACCGTGGCCAAGCCGAGGCGAAAAGTTTACAGCTTCATGCTGAAATAGATAAAACATTGGAATTGCTGCACTCGAGTAAGCTCTATGTCCATGAAGTGCTGCAAAACTTTATTACCAACGCCATCAAGTATACGCAAAAGGGCAGTGTAACTATTTCTGCTAGAGCAGAGAGTGACGGCGTGATGTTTGAAGTCCGTGACACGGGCATCGGTATCAGTAAGGGTGACCAGGAAAAAGTCTTTAATAAGTTTTTTAGAAGTGAAGACTTCAGAACTCGTGAAAATAACGGTACCGGTCTCGGTCTATATGTGACCGCTAAATTGGCGAAGCTACTGCATGCCAAGATTGATCTGGAGAGTGAGCTGAACAAAGGCTCGACCTTTAAGATATATGTTCCAAATTTGCCGAAATAGTTACTTGACCTCTGGGATGTAATGGCGTATGCTTGACACCAGTGACCTACAACATTATGTAGGTTTTTTAATTTCGAGGAGTTTTACTGTGGCCAAAGCCCCACGAATTCGCAAGCCTGCTGAGTCTATACGAACAAAAGCAGAAAAAGCAGCCAAAGCGAATAAAAAGCCGCGCGTTTTGCGTAAAACCGCCAGCCAGGCGGCCGTACCTTTTAGAAAGCTATGGGGTGTAATCAAGAAGATTGCTCGACCTTTTCGTTTTTTGCTATGGCCTTTCAAGACACGACCGGTTCGTTTTATTGGCCGAGTATTGGCGGCTCTCTTATTTTTGCGCTATTTCCGTAATGCATGGAAAGAGCTTCGGCTGGTTACCTGGCCTGGTCGCCGTGAAACCTGGCAGCTAACCTTTGCCGTTTTTATTTTTGCGGTTGTGTTCGGATTACTCGTAACCGTTACCGACTACGGTCTCGACAAATTATTCAAGAAAGTACTACTGAAATAGGAGATTATGATGACAAAACGCTATGACACTACAAAGCAATGGTATGCAATCCATACCTACAGCGGTTACGAGGAAAAGGTTGCCGAAAGCATCCGCCAACGTGCCGATAGTTTAGACATGAAAGACAAAATTTTTCAGATTCTCGTGCCAAAAGAGAAGATGATCGAAATAAAGAACGGCAAACGCAAGGTCGTCGAAAAGCGTATCTTCCAAGGTTATGTCTTGGTACAAATGAAACTGAGTGAAGACGCCTGGTATATCGTGCGCAATACACCCAGCGTGACCGGTTTTGTCGGCAGTGGTACCGATCCTACACCGGTGAGTCAGGACGAAATGGACAAGATCAATAAACGAATGGGCTTAGCGCAACCAAAGCACAAAATGGACTTCAAAGAGGGCGAGGTGGTCAATATTATCGATGGGCCGTTCAAAGGGTTTGATGGAAGCATTAATGAGATTGATGAGGCTAAAGGCAAGCTTAAGGTACTTGTCAACATGTTTGGCCGAGAAACCCCAGTGGAGCTAGACAGCTTACAGGTAAAGCGCGTTTAGTTGTGACGAAAAACTCAGGGTTTCGTCCTAATGTTGTACTTGACCTCGCAGCTGGTGTCGGTATAGCTGCTGAGGGACTTAACTTATTAAGCAGTGGCAACCACGGAGCAGAGATAGTCGGAGCAAGCTTGGTAACGCTTGGCACAAGTTTGGGCTATCTAGCGGCACGAGAGCTCGACCCGCAGTGGCCAAAAGCCGTCCGACAAGTATACCGCGAGGGGAATCGTGGCAATCGCGTTTGGGTACCGCAACCCGTTCCCGACGAACTTATGCTGCGGCAGCCCCGTTTATATTCATTTCCGCTCCATGAACTAGGTCTTGGATTATTGGTTCCTACCAGGGCGGAAATTGTCAGCGGCCAATACGCAACCGCAAATGTGCATGTACACGAATTGCAGCCAATCCGTTTGTGATTACGTCTATATTTTACAGCGCCAACTACCTAAGAAATTTTATTGGACAACAGGGGTAAGACGTAGTATAATCGACGAGTTACGCACGCGTCGGATGCTTCACCGACAAAATGCAAGTTAGGAGAACTATTTATGGCAGACAAAAAACAGGTTAAGGCTAACCTGAAGATGAAAATCCCCGCCGGTAAAGCCAGCGCTGCACCGCCCGTTGGTAGCACACTCGGTCAATACGGCGTGAACATGATGGATTTTATCCAACCGTTTAATGACGCTACCAAAGAAATGCGCGGCACCATTACAGCTCACATCACTATCTATGATGATCGAACTATGGACTTTCGCGTCGTAAGCCAGCCGACAGACGACTTGATCCGACAAAAGCTAGGCATTCAGAAAGGCTCTGGTAAACCAAATAGCGAGAAGGTCGATAAAAAACTGAGCGATCAGGCCTTGACTGAAATTGCCGAAGAAAAGGCCAAAGACATGAATACCGATGATATGGCAGCCGTCAAGAAGATGGTAGCGGGTACTGCTCGCAGCATGGGTGTAGAGATCGAGGGCTAAATGAACGGAGAAGTAGCACAACCGAGCGCACCCGCCGAGCCCCAGGCTTTTGGCGGCTACAGTGCAAGCGAAGGAGATGTCGTAGTTTTTGCAGAACAACTTCGTTTTATGGAAAGACGAGATGTTACGGCTGGTCGCGATACAAAGGATGTTGCTTTAGGCGCAGACAGGCATTACGAGACTCTAGGAACCAGCGAAGGACGCCTTGCCGCCCAAAGAGCAATAAATTTAGTCTTGGGCGACGAGGTAGAAACTAGAAGTTAGATCAGACAATTAAATTAAGTTGTGGGAGAGCAGGACTCGTTTGCACCACGAAAGGAAATATCATGCCAGAAGCAAAGAAAGCAACGACCAAGAAAAAAACAGCGGAAGCTGAAGAGAAGGTAACAAAGAAAGCAGAGGTTAAGGATGGGACTCCTAAAGAAGCTCGTGACGTTGCGAGCCAAACAACTGATGAAAAAGAAATAGTCGCCAAAACTACCGCTAAGGCAGGGAAGCGTAGCGCGAAGGCAATCAAAGAAACCGAGGAAAAGCAAGCCAAAGAAGCACGTAAAGCGGAAGCAAAAGTGCAGGACGACGAAAAGCCAAAGGCTAAGCCCACCCCAAAAACACGGAGTGTTTTGGAGCGCAAGAGTAAAAAATTCCGTGACGTTGCCAAGTTGGTAGACAAGGAAAAGGAATACACACTGAGTGATGCGTTAGCATTAGCTGCCAAAACCAACCCTGTTAAATTTGATGCTGCCGTCGAGCTACATATTCGTTTGAACGTCGACCCACGACAAGCCGATCAAAACATCCGTGATAATCTCATTTTGCCCGCCGGAACAGGTAAAACTGTTCGAATTGCCGTTTTTGCCGATACCGACGATGCTACCAAAGCTAAGAAAGCCGGAGCTGACATTGTTGGAGCTGACGAAATCACCAAACTCCTCGATAAAGGGCAGCTTGACTTCGACACCTTGATTGCTACGCCTACTATGATGGCAAAGCTTGGTAAATATGCGCGTGTCCTCGGACCGCGCGGCTTAATGCCTAATCCTAAGAGTGGCACAGTGACCCCAGACGTTGCTAAAGCCGTGAATGAAGCCAAGGCTGGACGCGTGGAATATCGTGTTGATAGTACCGGCATCATCCACCTTGCAATTGGCAAAGTAAGTTTTGACGCCAAGCAACTTGAAGAGAATGCAACAGCAGTCATTGCCAGCGTTAAGAACAACAAGCCCTCTAGCGTCAAAGGTGTTTATGTAAAAAGTGCCTTCGTAACCACCTCAATGGGTCCAAGCATCAAGCTTAGTGCTTCTCAGATACTCTAAGTTCTTGCATCTTCCGTCTATAATAGATGCATGATATTGCTTGGCATTACCGGACCGATTGGTCACGGCAAATCAACTTTGGCTGACTTTTTAGTAGAGCAGGAGCCGCAGTCACGACAAGCCGAAACCAGCCAGGTGATTGCCGAGGTTGCCGATCGGCTCAATACGTTTTTCGCACGAGAAGCACCCACAGAACTTGACTTACACACCGTCAACCAATGGTTGCAACATCTTCCAGCCATACTCGAAGCTGTAACGCATACTCATATACCGCAGGAAAAGGTGGTATTACTAGAACAAGACGTGACGAGTTCGCCACAGGATTACCAAAAGTTGTGGGAGTACATTTACGAGGCACGCCACAATCCTAAACTAACCATCGAGCATATAAACGCAGCGAACAAAGGAGCCTACCGTGCGCTTTTGCAATGGCTTGGCGGCTACTTTGTAACCCACGTAGACCGCGGCATCTGGTATAACGAGCTTGTTCGCCGCGCTAGGCACGCCGAAACGGAAGGCTGTAAGCTATTCGTAATTGGAGGCGTCCGCTTTCCAGGTGATGCTGAGATTGTACGAGCAGCGAAAGGCCATATCATTGGTATTAATCGTCCTGGAGTAGTAGAACTGGACCAACGTGATCCGACAGAACGTGAGCGCAGTAAAATCCGTCCTGACGCATTAGTGCTAAACAATGGCTCCCTTGCACAACTAGAAGCGATCGCCCGAGAACTCTATGCTGATTTACTTGGTGACGAACTACGCAAACAATACGCTACAAAAAAACAGCTACCGACCCATAGCTTTAGTCAGGGCACGAACCGTACGAGTAAGACCTCGAAGAGCGCCTCGGTAGGCAATAAAACGATCACGCCATA
>CAZJME010000040.1:0-6979 GCA_964547235.1 uncultured Candidatus Saccharibacteria bacterium | reverse complement strand
AATAGTCTTTATTGACGAATTGCACCTCATTGTTGGAGCGGGTGCCGCCGAAGGCGCAATGGATGCGGGTAATATCCTCAAACCCGCTTTAGCACGAAGTAAAATCCAGGTAATTGGTGCTACTACTACCGATGAATACGCCAAGCACATTGAAAAAGATGCCGCGTTAGAGCGTCGTTTCCAGCCAATTCAAGTTCCAGAGGCTACGGCGAGTGAGACACTGGCAATCTTAAAGGGTTTGAGAAAACATTACGAACAGTTTCATAATGTTAGCATTAGTGATGAGGTGCTGGAAGACACTGTCCGGTTGAGCGATCGCTATATTAGCGACCGTTTTATGCCCGACAAAGCCATCGACTTGCTTGATGAATCTGCGGCTCACATACGTGTCGACAAAGGAAGAACCTCTCCAGAAGTGCGAAGTCTTCAAAAGGAATTAAAACTGGTACAGACAAAGATTGATGACGCCGTTGACTCCGAGAACTACGAGCTGGCTGCCAAGCATAAGACCAGAGCCTCACAAATTGAAAAAGACCTAGCGAAACTCTCTGTAAGTGGTAAAACAGCCAACAAGTTAATTCTGCGCAGCGATGATGTTGCCGAAGTCGTTGCTCGGTGGACGGGTGTACCTGTACAAAAAGTCATTCGTTCTGAGGCCAAATACTTACTCCAACTTGAGAAAACCCTGCAAAAACACATTGTGGGTCAAAATGAGGCAGTCGAAGCGGTTGCAAGGGCTATTCGCCGTAGTCGCTCAGGTATAAGTAGTGAGCAGCGACCAATTGGCTCCTTTATCTTCCTTGGTCCTACCGGTGTGGGTAAAACGGAGCTAGCACGTGTTTTGGCTAAGGAGTTCTTTGGAAGCCAAGAAGCAATGATCAAGATTGATATGAGTGAATTCAGTGAACGTCATACGTCTTCGCGACTCGTTGGCGCCCCCGCAGGGTATGTGGGCTATGATGACGGAGGACAATTGACCGATAAAATCCGTCGGCAACCATATAGTCTTGTGCTCTTTGATGAAATAGAGAAGGCTCATCCCGAAGTTTTCAATATGCTGTTACAGATCTTAGAGGATGGAGTGCTCACTGATGCTAAAGGGCGAAAGGTCAACTTTAGCAACACGGTCATCATCATGACAAGTAACGTTGGGGCGGACAAATTACAAAAAGAGGCAAACCTTGGTTTTCAAGTAACGAACAAAGCTGACGAAAAGGATCTTGATAATTTGCATGCCCGTAATAAAGACAAGGTGCATGATGAGCTGAAAAAACTTATGCGCCCAGAGCTCCTCAATCGTATCGATAAGGTAATTGTTTTTCGCGCCTTAACACAGAAAGATGCGCTCAAAATTCTTGATCTTCAAATTGACGAGCTTCGCACACGTCTGCAAAAGCACGGCCTAGGGCTAAGTGTTTCGGCAGCCGCCAAGCAGCATTTGTTAGATGAAGGCTACGATGCATTAAATGGTGTCAGACCTATGCGACGACTACTGCAAGATACTATTGAAGACCATATTGCGCTCTCTATGCTTGACCGGAAATACGGCAAAGGCGACATCGTAAATGTGGCTGTTAAGAACAAAAGCCTTAGCTACGCACTTGCAACAGAATAATACCGTATAATAAACGTTAGTGAAACGCTTACGTTCTGGCTTAACAGCTTTACTGGCAATCGCCGTCAGCGCGGTACCAATTATATATATTGCCACGCACACACAACAGATGTATGACTGGTGGGCGCTGAGGAATTATCAGCCACCGACTGCCGTAGTAGCACTGGCCGATGAGACGACCATGAACACGGACTCACGGCGTGTCTTTTATGTTAACCGGCCACAAATACAGGATAAAGCAGCTTTCTACGCAAGTTGTAACGAAAATGAGCAGACCATTGTTCTTGGATGTTACATTGAGCGCAAGGGCATTTTTTTATTGCATGTTTCAGATGAACGTTTAAATGGCGTAGAACAAGTAACGGCCGCCCACGAGATGCTGCACGCGGCCTACGACAGGCTTGCAAATAGTGAAAAAGCGAAAATAAACACTCTGTTAAATCAGGAATATAGTAAACTCAATGACCCTTCGATCACCGAGAAGATTAATGAATATAAGAAAAACGGAGCCGATGTTATAAATGAGTTGCACTCGATTCTGGGCACTGAGGTAGCTGACCTTTCGCCTGAACTTGAGTTGTACTACCGACAGTATTTTACGGATCGAGCAAAGATCGCTGCCTATGCGAAACAGTACGAAAACGTTTTTATCTCTCGAAAGAAACAGCTGGAGGACTATAACAGCCAGCTCGATTCGATTGAAAAGCAAGTTGTTGCCAACAATGCTAGCCTGGCAACACAGGCGCAGGATCTCGATGCCGAAAAGGCTCGCCTCACAGAGCTTCGTAACAACGGAGATATCGACTCTTACAATGCCGGTGTTGCGCCGTACAACAGTAAGCTTAGAGTCTACAATAACCTTGTAGACCAAACAAAACAGCTGGTCGCTGAATATAAGTCGATTTTGGACCGGCGCAACCAACTAGCCGTCGAGGCTCAAGAGCTCACAAAAGCTTTGGATAGCCGCATTTCTACGCCTGATAGCAAGTAGTTGCAGACTTTTATGGGTTTGATACACTGAGGATTACTATGGCAAAACCAAGTGTAAACTTCGTCTGTACAAACTGCGGCGCAACAGCAACTAGTTGGTCGGGGAAATGTCATGTCTGCGGCGAGTGGAATACTCTGGAAGAACAGGTAGCGATAGTTGTGGGTCAGTCGCTCGGTAATAAAAGTGGACAGCAGTTAGCGACAAACAATATCAGGGCGTTACAAAAACAGGCTGTTGTGCCTCGTCTAGTTACAAAGCTCGAAGAAGTTGATGTAGTGCTTGGTGGCGGCTTTGTGCCTGGCAGCGTTACCTTGATAGCCGGCCAACCTGGTATAGGCAAAAGCACACTTCTGCTACAAGTTGCTAACGCATTGGCCCATACACACCGCGTTTTGTATGTGAGCGGGGAAGAGTCGGCACAGCAGGTAAGTTTGCGGGCAGCACGACTTAAGACACTAGACAAGGAACTTGAGCTAGCCACAAGCACCCATGCAGAGGATATTGCCGCCACCATCAGCACAAATGACTTTGACCTCGTAATAGTCGACTCCATCCAGACGGTAAGTGTTGCCGCGGTTAATTCCGCTCCCGGTACCGTAAGCCAGATCGCCAACAGCACACACCTATTAAGTGAAGCGGCCAAAACAACAAGCACTGCGTTGGTGCTGGTCGGCCACGTTACTAAGGAGGGTTCGATTGCTGGACCAAAAGTCCTTGAACACGTAGTCGATGTTGTCTTGCAGCTGGAGGGTGATCGATATGGGGGCTTCAAGCTTCTCCGTGGCATCAAGAACCGTTATGGCTCAACTAACGAGGCAGGAATTTTTGAGATGACCGATAGCGGACTGGTGAGCGTTGCCAACCCGTCAGCGGCTCTTCTTGCGGAACGCCAGGTGAATGACGGTTCTGTAGTGCTCGCCACTATGGAAGGTAGCCGACCACTTCTAGTCGAGGTGCAGGCGTTGGTAAACAGAACCTCCTATGGATATCCTAAACGCGCGGCGAGTGGTTATGACCTCAATCGTCTCAACCTTCTTGTTGCCATGCTGGAGCGCCGCACAAAGCTCTCCTTGGGTGAACATGACATCTATGTAAACATAGTTGGTGGTATACGAGTTACCGAACCAGCGGCCGACCTGGCTGTATGTATGGCTATCGCTAGCGCTAGCAGAGGGATGAAGCTCAAGAAAGATGCTGTTGTTTTTGGTGAACTCGGCTTATCCGGAGAAGTGCGTCACGTACCGTTCATGGATAAACGCGTAGCTGAGGCCGGCAAACTTGGTTTTGCTATCGCCATCGGTCCTCAGGTACGAGCAGGCAAGGAAATACCCAACCTTCATAGCGTTAAAGATATCCGTACCGCGCTAAACCAGCATCTTGAGAGCTAAGCAGCAAGTCTCTACTAGAGGCTGCTTGTGGCGGTGGCGCCGGTATTAGCGGTTACAGACACCTTGTTGTTTCCGACTGGCACTGTACCAGTGGTGCCGGACTTAGTGCTGCAGTTTGTTGGGCTGCCAATGC
This sequence comes from uncultured Candidatus Saccharibacteria bacterium, assembly GCA_964547235.1. Classification (GTDB taxonomy): domain Bacteria; phylum Patescibacteriota; class Saccharimonadia; order Saccharimonadales; family AWTP1-31; genus CAZHBD01. Next base: position 2,852 of record CAZJME010000040.1, on the reverse strand, counting down.
CATAGCAAAACTGGTAGCTTGATGCTCCTACATTGTTCCAACTCACAGACCATGGGCCCGTTCCACTGATAGTAAGTGTTAGCTCCTCAGGAGTAGGGGCTGTCACTGTGACGACATTGCCACTGGTTGCATCATACAAAACGCTATCGATAACTTGAGCGCTAACGGTTTTTGATCCATTTATGACCGATGCCGGCAAAGTAACTTGCTGGCCATCCGCATTTACGGCGTAGGATTGCACGGTTTGTCCATCGATTATGAAGTTAACCGTACCATGAAATTTGTCACTATCCAGTGGATGCGTTCCTTGATGAACTGTAGCGGTCACAGACCCATCACTATTGGAAGCGACATCTACGCTCGGTTTTACATCATCACACTTGTGCACATCGTCATTTTCGCTAGCATTTCCACCGCTTCCGCTAACGAAACGATCGCCTGAAAAGGTGTTGGCACCTGCATTGTTGTTCTGCTCTTTGGCACGATCGGGTGTACAGTCGGTGGCAAGCTTATTCGATACTTTATCTATGACAGTAGTCTTATTGTCGGTCTTTTTACTTTGGTACCAGGAGGGGTAAAGATCAGTACTTGGGCTTGGCACAACAGCTCCAAGACCCGGGTTTGAGCGCACCACGTAAGCCGCCTCAGTCTTAACTCCCGATGGTTTTTGTCGCTCAACAGGAGTCAGCCCATCGTGCGCTTTGTCCATCCAGCCTTGCCAAATGGGCTGCGTCATATTTTCCATAGTACCGCTCATGACCCTTTGGCGTGTATGGTAGCCAACCCAGACACCTGCCGCATACTTGGTCGAAAAGCCCATCATCCAGCCATCTTTACCGTCGTTGGTAGTTCCAGTCTTCATCGCAAACTTCCACCCTTTATAGCGATGCGGTTTGCGACCAGCAGGGAAGTAGCTGGCGTTCGGATCGCTGAGCATGTCGTCAACAATATAGGCCGAGTCTTGACGAACCACTTGCTCACCCTTGCTTGGCTTCCACTCGTCAACCTTTTTCCCGGCAGCATCAGTAATTTTCAGGATATACGTTTGTGGGATGTTGAGACCGTTTCGCGATAAACTGGCATATGCATGGACATGCTCGTCGAGGTGTAGGTAGGCACCATCGCCAATGGCCGAAGAGGCATAGCAAGCTCCCTCTTTCGTTAGCCGATCATCCTGATAGCATTTGTAGCCACTTTTGAGTCCTAATTTTTCGGCTGTCTGGATTGTCTTATCGATACCAGTGGTCAGCATAGCCTTTACGGCCGGTACGTTTCGAGAACCACCTAGGGCATAGCGCAATGTTAACGGCCCAGGGTATTTGAAATCATAGTCCATTAAACAATTTCCGCCTTGCTTGGGTTGGGCTTTGTTGGTGCATGGATAGCCCTCAAGAGGTCCTTGAGAATCGTATAGCACGGAGCCAGCACCAAAATTAGTATTATTCTCGATTAACGCCGTATAGTCGTAGGGCTTAAAGCTTGAGCCGGGGGGTAAAGGCGACGTTGCAAAATTAAACTGACCGTACTCCGTGTTAGTGAAATCTGAACCTCCCACCAAAGCGACCATTTGCCCTGTCGTGACGTCTTCGGCAGCAAACGCGGCAACGTCACCACCTTGGCGTCGAATTTGCGGTAATCCTGCGTTCACCTTGTCTTCGGCAAGCTTTTGTTTATCTAAGTCGAGCGTTGTAATTACCGTCCAACCACCCCGTTTGACAGTTTGATCGCCAAACTTATCTTCTAGCTGCTTCTTAGCGGTCAAGACGAACCAGGGCGCTTTTATGCCAGCATATTTGGCTTGTGGTTCTTTTACCTTTGTTAAGACATCAGCTTTTTTGGCTTCATCATGCTGTTGCTTCGTTATCATTCCTTGCTGTTGCATGAGTTCGAGGATGTACTGCATACGCCCAACTAAAGCCGGTTTAGACTCCTCGGGGTTATCTTTGTAATAAGCTCCGTAGGGCGAATAGAACGATGGCGATTTTGGAATTGCAGCCAGGAATACGGCCTCATCAAGCGTTAAATCTTTGGCAGACTTTTGGAAATAATCTCTAGCGGCTGCCTCTGCACCATACTGAACGTTACCATAAGGAGCAGTGTTAAGATAACCCGCCAGAATCTCTTGCTTTGAGTAGCTCCGCTCAAGTTCCACCGATAATATTAACTCTTTTATCTTTCGAGTGTAGCTACGATCTTTGGTCCAATTCTGTGTAAGTTTGACCAGCTGCTGCGTGATCGTAGAACCACCCTGCGTGCCACTTTTACCCATAATATTATTCACACCGGCACGAGTAATACCGCGAACGTCAAAACCACCGTGTTTAAAGAAGTCTTTGTCCTCAATGGCGACGGTGGCGTCTTTTAGATATTGCGAAAGACCATCACTGGTCACCGGTATACGCTTGACGGCATCATAATCCTCCCACAACAGTGTTTTCCCGCTTCTGTCGTAGTAGCGGATGCTACCACCGATGTTGTCGCCAGAGATGTCGCGCAGGTTTGGTAGGTCTTTACGAAAGTACGCAAACAAGCCAAGCAAAACGAGGAAGCCCACGGCAAAGCCTATGCCGGCAATTTTGAGCGCCATAATAGCGCCATCGCGACTAAACCAGTAGTTGTACACACGGCGTGGTTGGAAATGATAGAAGAAGCGCTTGATACGACCCTTGGGCAACCCAGCCATTCGGGCGGCTTTCCGTTGTTCCTTAGCGTCTTTGCTGTTCACCCACCGCTGAACAATGCCCCGGTTGATTTTGAAAGTTTTACCGCTTTTTGTCGTGTGGGTATTTCGAGATTTTCGCGACTGTCGCGTACTGCCAGACTTATTGGCCATAAATGTTGTTACAACTCCT
>CAZJME010000039.1:0-7082 GCA_964547235.1 uncultured Candidatus Saccharibacteria bacterium | reverse complement strand
GTGTTACTGCTAGACAGAGGTCATGTGATAGCTGCAAACATAGACGATGTTATCGCCTCAAAAGGTTTACTTGGGTTTTGCAACCACCAAACTGCTGCTCGTGAAGCGCTTGGAATGAGCCATGTGTGCTTATCCGTTAACGAGCTTTTGGTAGTACTGACCTCACCCCCTATCGCGACAAAAAGTACCTCATGATGCTGAACCACGATGCTAATCGTGTGCATGGCCGTAAAACTATGTAGCCAGTCGACAAGTCGCGTTAGTTCCATATCAAACGTTATGGCATGTCTGTAGCGACTTTCTATAGCAAGCTTCTGTAGTTGCGATAAACTCAGGACCAAACATGTGTTGTCTCGGTTCAAGATGGCGTTGGCAGCTGTAGTAACGTAATCGATTGAATCGTCGGTAATAATCAGGTGCCCCTGATACTTCTCTATAAACTTTTCAATCAGAATTGCTGTTTCGCTGTTACGCCCCAGATCGCCTGCGAGTAAAACGCCGTCAGACCATGCTGCACTAGCCAATAACTCGGCAAGGGCCTTTTGGCTAAAACTCCCACTTGGTGTGCTTGGGGCAAATTCGGCTGTTTCGATAAGGGATTTAACTACACGTTGGATGGAGTCCGGCATAATTACCCGCGTTGTGCCGATGCCGGCAGTAACGCTATTAGTGTAGGCGTGGGCAACTGCCGAGAAGCCCTGCAAGTTACCACCAATAATGAGTAATTTGCCGGCATGCTGCCTGCTCTCTGGTCTGCTCCATAGCAAATCTGGAAAGAGCGGCTGGTCGGTTTGTTTATGCCAGTATGAACGATCCATCATCTTCTTTCGTAAGAGGTTCTAGCCTATACACCATGTTTTTACGCTCGACAACTACTGTCCAGCCCCTTTTTTTGGCCGTGGCAAAGAGTGCGCGCGTTGGGTTGAAAGCTATTGGATGCTCAACCATAGCAAGCATCGGGATGTCACTCTCACTGTCTCCGATTGCGTAGCTACCCGTCAAATCCAGTTTGTGTGAAGTTATAAACCGGTTTAGTACGTCAGACTTATTAGCGCTTCCTAAAACTTTTTCACCGGTAAAACGATCTTTTTGGCGAAGATAATGGGTGCCGACGCAGTCATCGAAACCATAATACGTGGCTATTTTTTCTACTAACTCCTGTTGTGAGCCCGAAATAGCCAACAAAAAATATCCCTGGCCTCTAAGTTTGGCGATAAGATCTCTCGTAAAAGTGTAGACCTGGTCTCTGTATTCTTCTACAACAGCGTTAGCGGCATTGTTGAATTCTTTAACGGTTAGTTCCCGTAGAGCCATTTCGTACGCCTTGATCAGAGTTTGCTCGTAGTCGCGAAATGACGATGGGTGGGTGCGTTGTTTCCAGCGCAGGCGAGCCGCCCGAATATCGCTGTATGGTTTTTGGTCGCTTTGTCGCTTCAGCAGCGCACTGGCAACAGCATGATACAGTTGCCAACGAATTAAAGTTCCGTCAATATCGAAAACTGCAAATCGCTTACCTGTTTTGGTAGCTCGTATACTTGGCATGGTTACCTTTCACCTTCTCCACCAGATACTTCTGCTCATCCTGAGTCGTCTTACGCTTAAAAGCCTTAGCTGAATCGATTTCAAAATAGTGCGTTATGAAAGTAATCCAACACGGCACATCAGCCAGTTCGTTTACCGTATCATCTTCATGCTCTTTTAAGTGCCGAGCTATCTCTTCGGAACCTTTCCACCGAGAATTATCCAATATTTTGGCTGCTTTCGGGACGAGCGAGATGGCGACATCTTTTGGTTGACAAGAGTGTTCTTCGTTATGCGTCCGCACAAACGCTATACTTTGGTCTTTATAGTCATTAAGGTTCTTTATTGCTTTCATGCTGCGATTTCGAGTAAGAGGGCTTTCGTAACTTCATATGCTGCGCGATCGCGACCGCTGTGCCCAGCTTGGGTAAAGATGAGCTTACTATTTGGCAATCGTTTGCTTAGCTCGTAAGCGGTTTTTGGGGGACAAACCATATCGTAACGCCCTTGCACTAGCCAGACTGGCGCACTAATTATATGGGCATTATTGAGAATATACTTATCTGGCATAAAACAGCGGTTACCTAAGTAGTGTAGTTCAATTTTCATGGCATCAGGGTCGAAGGTTTCAAAATCTTGTGGCGTGTGCCGGTCGTCTAGTTGCAATAAGGAGGTTTCGAGCTCGCCATAAGCATATGAAGAAGCTTTTACCTTTTCTGCATCACCACTCATCATTTGCGCATAATGAAAGGCACTCGGATCGTTGTGGTGTTGTTTCGGAGTCCGTTGCAAGTACGCTTCCCAAACATCTGGATAAAACAGCTGAAATCCACCCTTGTCTAAGTAGTCGGTCTCAACACGTGATCCAGTGTAAATACCTCTTAGCACCATTGCCGAAACTGATTTTGGGTACTTGATCGCGTAAGCGAGGGCCAAACAAGATCCCCATGAACCGCCTGTTAAGATAAAAGTTTTTAGTCTGAAATGATGAGCAATTTTCTTAATGTCTTCAATTAACTCAGCCGTCGTGTTGTGCTCGAGACAGCCTTTTGGCAGACTCTTGCCGGCGCCACGTTGATCGAAGAAAATCACGTGTTCTTTATCACCATCAAAAAGCTGCTTGTGTCTGTCGCTACAGCCTGCTCCCGGTCCACCGTGCAGAAAGATAATTGTTCGAGCTGAAGTTTTATTGCCCCACTCTTGTATGTACAACTGGTGTTCGTTGCCTACGTCCAGATATAGCTCTTGTAGCGTAAACCTGTCTGGTGTCATCATAGCTCCATTTCAATACTTACCGGGCAGTGGTCGCTACCCATGACATCGGAATGTATTTGAGCATCTTTTAATTTACTAACGAGGGATTTTGAGGCAAGCCAGTAGTCTATGCGCCAGCCAACGTTCCGTGCTCGGGCGTTTGCCCAGTGCGTCCACCAGCTATAGGCTCCGGTTTTATTGGGATATAACTTTCGAAAGGTGTCCAAAAAACCAGCATTCAAAAAATCTTGAAACCGTTCACGCTCTTCATCGGTAAAGCCATGTTTGCCAACATTCGGACCAGGGTTGGCCAGATCAATTTCTTGGTGCGCCACATTAAGGTCGCCACAAAATAACACTGGTTTTGTTTTTTCTAATCGTTTTACATATGCTAAGAAGGCTTTATCCCAGTGGTCATAACGTAAACTTAGACGACTGAGATCGCCTTTACTGTTGGGTGTGTATACGGTTACCACCCAAAACTTCTCAAATTCAGCGGCAATAACGCGGCCTTCATCGTTTGGGTTGCCGTACTTATCGCCGCTTATCCTGAAGCTTTCGATAATGTCTTTCGGGAGGTCGTTAATAACACGCAGCGGCTTTGTTTTACTAAAGATGGCTGTCCCGCTGTAGCCTTTTTTCTTAGCCGAGTTCCAGTATTCGGTATACTCCGATAGATCAATTTCTGCTTGTCCTTGCTCGGCCTTTGTCTCTTGCAAACAAAGGATGTCAGGCCTGTGCTCGGCAACAAATTTTTGAAACGTTCCTTTGTTAACCACCGCTCTGATACCATTGACGTTCCAAGAATACAGCCTCATAGGAGTAGTATATCTCGTAACATCACAGAGATCATACTTATTTTTTTACAACAACTTGTAGTATAAAGAAGTTCCCTATGGAAATTCCAAGAGCTAATCTCTACGAAAGAGGTGAACTTGATAAGCTCACCCTCCCCGGTTTTAAAAAACGGGCAACATTGTCGCGCGCGCTCGGTAGTCAGAGTCATTTGGATACGGTACTCAGTGCCACTGTCGTAACTGAGAGCGTAGATGGAGGTTTACAGTTGCTGACGGGCATTAGGCGTAGGGAGACAAATGCTACGCATCCTGATGTCGTAAGCACCCCAACGATACGCATCCCTTCCAGCTTCGCTCGCGAAGTGATTTCGGCAAAAGCGCATTCTCTCAATATTCAGCTACCTTCGTTTGTCGTAAATGATGTGGAACCGACTAAGCCGGTGCGCGTCATGTACTTTGAAGCCAACCCAGAGCCAATTCCGAACAATATTTCGATGCTCCCTTCTCTCGTGAGCAATCTTTTAGCGCAGAAGTTGGGAATCGGTGAAGCACTCGAGCAGCACACCGCTGACAATCCATTAGGAACAGTATCTCTCAAGACTATCCTTGCTGGTTTCAGCTACGCTTCTGGTCGTATGGAGGCTGGCGAAGAAATTCCGCTTTTTGAGCCGTTGCTAATGATGGGTGCTGTCGTGCACCTAAGTGACTCTTCTGTAACACCGTCCGAAACGTCGTCTTATCGGAATCTTGGCTGGGTCGATGCGAATACCTATCAGTTGGGCCATGAAATGAGAGACGCTGGCTTGTTGGTGCCGGGGCTCGCGTTAACCGATGCCGCTGACGTGTGCGTAAGAGGGTTGTGTTTGTCGACTTCACGTGCAGCGATTTGCAATCCTAGCGACTTGCGTAGTCATCTTGGCTCACCGAGTCTAAGCATTGCGTGAAATAGAAGCGAGGGCCAAGATAACAGCGTCTCGCGACGAACTCCCTCTCGTTATGAGGCCATGGCTTAGTATTCCTATAAGACCCTCCTTTTTTCCTGCATCTTTTACCCCATGAGTCTGACCAACAGCATCATTTAAATTCTTACCTGTTTTAATTTGTTGCTGAATTGGGTTAGGAGTGGCCACTCGGTGTCCGAAACCAATTCCTGTTTGGTTGTTCCTGGTGGCGACTGCAGCAATGTTCCCGGTATACCAGTGCCCGTTAATTTTACTTTGCCCCCCTTCTATGCCAACTCCAAAGTCGGCACCTGTTGCAGCTAAAGCAAATTCGGCGCGATTTTGCGCCCCTTTAATTGTTTCGCTCTCATATAGCGGTTGATCGGAAACTTCTGACGCTGCCTCGATTATTATGAACTTAAACTGTTCATCTGGGAAAAAAGCCTGAAAGGCTTCCTTGGCGGCAGCAGCTTTGATTGGATTTTTTGATGCTATTGCGACCTTCATATAAAAATTGTAACAGATTGAGTATGATATGCTTGTAAAGATTTGAAAAAATGGTAAAACTGTTATACACTTCCTAGAACATGTACAAGAGAGTTCTCATAAAGATTTCCGGCGAACAATTGGCTGGCAAACAAGAGGGGGGAATTGATCCTAAAGTCATACGATTCTTGGCACAAGAACTCAAGAAAGTAGCCGATATTGGTGGCCAGGTTGTAGTCGTAGTTGGTGGAGGTAATATTGTCCGGGGGGCGCAAATTGCTGGTCAAGGTATACAGCGCGTAACAGCAGACCACATGGGGATGCTTGCGACTCTAATTAATGCCTTGGCAATGACTGACATATTCGAAGACCACGGGCTTAAGACGCGTTGCTTGTCTAACTTGCACTCCAAGCAAGTCGCCGAAACCTTTGTTCACCGTTTGGCAGAAAAGCATTTGGGACGGGGGCGTACGGTTATCGTCGCGGGAGGAACCAGCCGGCCATACTTTACGACAGATACGGCAGCAGTGCAATTAGCGCTCGAATTACGCTGCGAAGCAGTTCTAAAAGCGACTAAGGTAGATGGTGTCTATGACAAGGATCCCAAAAAGTTTACTCATGCCAACAAGCATGCCGCGTTAAGCTTTCGGAAAGCGGTTGCAGATGATGGTGTAATGGTCATGGATAAGGCTGCGCTTGGTTTGGCAATGGAGCATAAAATGCCAGTTATTATTTTTGACGGCATGAAAGCAGACAACCTACTAAAGATCGTTGAGGGTGAATCGGTGGGTACAAAAATAGGTTAACCCGGCTACAGAAGGCTGCAGGGTTGATCTTAGGCTCGAAGACTCAACGATAAATACCTTGGCGGAAGAGGTGGGATTCGAACCCACGGTACCCGTGAGGGCACAACACTTTTCGAGAGTGTCCAGTTCAACCACTCCTGCACTCTTCCGTGGCATACCCGATTATTATACCCGAGAGGTACTAAAACAGCATTTTTTATAGATGCGCAAAAAATACTACAAACCTATGCTTGCAGGCTTGGCAAATGCAACGGTAAACTAGGTTTTAGTATATGGCAATTATTAGCTTAAAAGACGTCAGTAAACTGTACGGCTTCGGCGACGCCACGACAGTGGCTCTAGACGAGGTCAATTTGACGATTGAAGCTGGAGAGTTTGTAGCCGTTATGGGGCCGAGTGGTTCCGGTAAGTCTACGCTTATGAACCTTATTGGGCTGCTTGATCGCCCCACGCACGGCGAATTTACGCTCAGTGGGCGATCGGTGGCAAAGCTTCGATCGAATCAGCGGGCCAAAGTGCGAAGAGATAAGATTGGCTTTGTTTTCCAGTCCTTTAATCTGTTACCGCGCATGAATGTGCTAGAAAATGTCGCCCTACCCCTCACCTATCGTGGCATGACACAAACGCGACGATTCAAACAGGCGGCGGCCGTCTTGGATCGTGTTGGACTCAGCGATCGAGAATATTTTATGCCCAAAGCCTTAAGCGGTGGCCAAGCCCAGCGCGTAGCTATTGCTCGGGCTTTAGTGAATAATCCTGACATTATTATTGCCGATGAACCAACAGGTAATCTGGACAGTGGTTCCAGCCTTGTCGTAATGGAACTACTTAGCGAGTTGCATCAAACTGGAAACACAATTTTGATGGTTACGCACAATCCTGAACTCACCCGCTACGCTGACCGAGTGGTGTATATGCACGATGGCGGTATCGTGTACGACCAGCTTACACCGATTGGTGAAGTGCCACGCTTAGCACGCAAGGTTATGTACTTATACCCTCGAAAGACCGAAGAGGATGACCTGGCTGGTGTTTCTGCTTTGATGAAAACAATCCCTGATAAACTTGCTTCTGCGCGTAAAAGCCGAACCAAAAAGAAAAAGTCGGCTCGAACTAAACGAGTATCGCACTCAAGGAAAACAAGCTGATGGTTAGCGGAAATTATCGCCAAGCCTTGCAGACTTTGCGCAAAGCAAAATGGCGGAGTTTGCTCACTATGTTCGGCATCATGGTTGGCGTTGTGTCGGTTATTACTACTGTCTCACTTGGTGAAGGAG
>CAZJME010000038.1:0-7179 GCA_964547235.1 uncultured Candidatus Saccharibacteria bacterium | reverse complement strand
ACTGGAAGTGCTACAATTAAACCCAACGGAGTCCAGGATGTTATGGACGGATACATAAGCTTGACAATTGTTGTTCGTCTGCCGATAATGTAAATGTACTCAACAAAAAATAAACAATTAAAAATAACATGCAACCTTTCGAAAACTTACAGTCTCTACTTTCCAAAGAAGTGAGTCGAAGAGAATTCTTAACTCACATAGGGATTGCCTTATTGGCTCTGTTCGGCATAAGCAATTTGCTAAAAAACATGGCCACATCTTTTGATTCTGCCCCGCGATCAAAAAATGTAGGATCCTATGGCTACAGCAGCTACTCAGGAACGTCTGGATCAGATTTCAAAATCTCTAATCTAGGATTATAATTCCTGCGCAACTCCTACCAGCCACAGATAGGTGGCAGGTCTATCAAATAGTGTTTTTGATTAACGCAAAGTTTACCTTCCAAAACAGCTTCTAACCATATATAATCAGAGGGACCGCTTATGCTTGAAGAACTCCTCTTGCATATTCGTTACAATTTTTAACAGGAGAGACACGTTAATGCCCAGACTGCCAAAACCAGGCGCTGACTCTGGAACCTGGGGAGACATCTTAAACGAATTTTTGTCGGTATCGCTCGATCCGAATGATGGTTCAATACGACCAAGTGCTTTAGGCCAAGAACTGGTTGGTGCGACAGGGCCTATGGGCCCTACAGGTAATACTGGAGCGACAGGGCCGGCTGGTGCGATTGGAGCGACAGGGCCGGCTGGTGCGGCTGGTGCGGCGGGAGCGACGGGGCCGGCTGGAGCGACGGGAGCGACGGGGCCAGCGGGAGCGGCTGGTGCGATTGGAGCGACAGGGCCGGCTGGTGCGGCGGGAGCGACAGGGCCGGCTGGAGCGGCTGGAGCGACGGGGCCAGGGATTCCTTCGACAATAGGCCACAATAACAATGACGCATTACTCATTCAGGGAGGAGTAGCGGCGTGGTCGCCTCTCGGACAGGCAGCCTACCGAGACATAGGTACAACTATTGGAACGGTAGCCGCGGGAGACGATAGTCGCATAATCGGCGCTCTCCAAACGGATGGCGGTGTCATGAACGGTGCATTCGCTACCACACCCGTAACGCTAACCGATTCAACAACTATTAGCACTGATGCAACCCAAGGAAACCACTTTAGAGTAACCATTACTGGCGACAATCACACGCTTGCAGCCCCTACCGGAGGGCAAGACGGCCAGAAAATTATCTATGAAATCATCCAGGACGGATCAGGCTCTCACGGAATGTATTTCAGCGCCGTCTTTGACTTTGGATATATAGGCGCTCCAGACTTATCACTTGAGCCCGCAAACAAACATTCCTATCTCGGCTGTGTATATAATAGCGCTCTGGGTAAGTGGCATGTTATCGCCATATCGAAAGGTTATAATTAATGCCCGCTTATTCATGGAGAGCGGCGACAGTGCTTGACGATGCAAGCCAGCAGGTAACGGGTAGCAACTATTGGGCTAACGCCACAGAACTTCGTATCACAGCTTCCACTACCGTTTCTCAACAACGAGCAATAGGTCTTCGTTTTATCGGCACCATACCTGCCAATACGAAGTCTGTGCCTCAAGTAAGTATTTCTGGGTTTATTGCCACCGGGACACAGACTGGCATTAACTGCAAAATATACCTTCAGAAGTCTCTGACCACCAATGCGTTTAGATCGGATCTCAGTGCCGGAGTCGACGATGTCATAAGTCGCCCTCGAACTAGCGCCTCCGTGAACTGGGTGGAACCGTTCGTCAATGGTGACGACTTCACAACGCCCGAGCTTACTGATTTATTTAAAGAGCTCATGCAAGATCTAGGGGGTGCTATCTTTGATGATATCGGCAACCCGCTTGTATCGAGTAACGGAACGCAGCAAGATATCGTCAATCCGACAATCATTTTGGTTGGCAATACGTTACCTAGCGGATCTAACCAAGAAGCCCGCTTTCTCTCGTTCGACAACATCACCGATCCGATTAGCGCTTATAAAACGCCGTGCTTAGGAATTACCGTCGTACCCATGGGCGATATACAGGTACCTTCCGACCGAAGAACACACATAGCGATTCTATCTGATTCAATCGGATGGTCACTCATGCCGGGTGGCTACTTTTCAGAATACGCAACCGGCAAGACCGACACCTTAATGAGTTTTGCAACGTCTCTTGGGGTGTATCAAAATGGTATGTTTCGTATCGAGCACCCTCCAGGAGCCTTTATATCACTCATATATAACGGTCAACCTTATTCCATAGACGACCCATATGGTCAAGGCGGCATGGGCGCCATTAAGCCGGAAGGTCGCCAAGGTTATACGCCGAATGGAATTCTTAAGGATCGCTTAATTGAAAAATTTGGCGTAGCCGATACGGATATCGTAATCCATGCTTATGGGTTAGGCGGCACCACAGCCGGACCGTGTGCCCGAACTACTGGAACTTGGTCTAGCACAAAAGGGACGTCCGAGAGTTACCAAAGTCTGTCGACCATATCAAATCCTGGTGGTGATTTAAGTTCTGTATTAACGAATCCACTATGGAACTATGTCGATAGTACGGGGCATACCCTTATAACGCTACTTCGGGATACTTCAATAGAACGACTTCTCGTTCTATATATTGGCGGAGGCAACGATGCTTTCGGCACGTCGTATCAGGGTGGGGCAGGAAAGCTCCCCATGAGCTTAACGCAGTCGGTCTGGGATAACCAGCGCAACACACTAATCACTGCCTATGAAGATATCTTTCGGTTTTGCCGAGATGTACGCAGTGCTGCAAGCGGGACGGACCTGGAATTCCTCCTCGTTGGGTATCCAAACATGCCAACAGACGACCCCAGAGTAACCCCGATAAATGTCTATGAAGGCGCACCTCCTTCGGGTGCATATCATCGCAATAGCTGGCCTGCCATAACCGATCCCGACCCCGAATATGGTGGCAGCAACGGTGCGGGAGGCCTCATGGCTCCCTACGGAACTGGCAGTGTTAATGTCATACCGTACATCCCATGGTTTCTGCATTACACAACCGATCCTTCTAAGGTTACTACAAATGTGCAGGGAGTAGTAATTAGCGGCCTACCAAGGCCCGCAGAAAAAGCTGACTTAGGCATGTTCTTGCAAATAAAATCATTTAACTATTGTACCGAAACTTTCTTCCCTGAATATTACGGAACCAGGTATAGAGATTGGTACGCGCATTGGGGCGCGGACCACTACGGCTATCGCAGCGACTTCTTAGGAGGCACCAACGTCGATAAATGGAATAACGCTAAAGGTTTCTTTGGTGGTACGTATAACAGCTCCCCCTACTCTGCAGCTTCTCAGGGCAATATTCCATGGAATAACCTTAAGATTGCAATACCGTATTGCGCCCGAGCGATCACCAACCAGACAGTAAATGGGATGCTTCAATACGTTACCGGAACAGCAGCAGTATCTGCCGTATCTACGCTACAAAGCGAAGGGCTACAGATACAGTATGTAGATCTCTGGAACAGCCTAGGCTCTTCGGTAGGATCAGGCGTTACTGCTTCTGGTGGGACTGCTGAGTTTCTTGACGGTGTTCACTTGACGCAAGCAGGCAGCGAAACTTTTGCAGATTCAATAATCGATAGAGCCCGCCCGAATTCACCTATGTTACAAACGCTCACGGATTGGAGCCACGAATCAACCGCACGATTCATGCCGTTTTTCGACACGACTGCATAGCCCAAAATACTGGTAGTGTACAATAGCACCGAAGGATGACAACTCATGCGTTTCCATATCGTATCATTACCGCACACTCAAACAACCTATGATTATGAAGCCTGTGCGTATACCGCCAAACAACGAAAGTTAAGCAATATGCTGCACAGCTTAGGGCACACGGTATATCTTTATAGTGGGGAGGAAAACGAAGCCAACTGTAGCGAGCATGTCACCGTCGTCACCAAGGAGCAACAGCGTAAATGGTTCGGTTCTATCGACTTTCACAAAACTTTCTTCAATATTGGGTGGGATCCAAATGCACAATACTGGCTAGAGACAAATGCAAAAGCGATAACCGAGATTAACCGTCGTATAAAGCCTGGCGATATGATATGCCTCGTTGGCGGACGCTGCCAAGAACAGATTGGCCTAGCGTTCTCTAACAATAAAACAATAGAGTCCGGCATCGGTTATGAGGGAACTTTTTCCCGTTATCGGGTATTCGAGTCTTACGCCTGGATGCACTACGTCTATGGTCGTAACGGCAACGATAATGGCATTTTTAACGACGTCGTCATACCAAATTATTTTGAACCACAACGTTTTCCCTTCAGAAAAGAAAAGGATGATTTCTTCTTATACCTAGGGCGTTTTGTGAAGCGCAAGGGCATTGAGATTGCTGCAGAAGTCACTCGTCTGTTGGGAGAAAAGCTGGTCATAGCCGGCCAAGGAGTCACGAAGCACGACAAAAATACTATATATGGTGAAGATTTTTCTGTTTCGGGCAAACACATATTGCATCTAGGATTTGCCGATGTAAAAATGCGTGGAGAGCTGCTCAGTCGTGCACGTGCCGTCTTCACCCCGACAACGTACCTCGAACCATTCGGTGGAGTGTCGATAGAGGCGATGCTGTGCGGCACGCCAGTAATAGCAACTGATTTTGGAGCTTTTCCGGAAAACGTTCGCCATGGCAAAGACGGCTTTCGTTTTCGTACCTTTGGCGAGGCGCTTTGGGCGGCCAAAAATGTAGACGCTCTTGATAAAAAGGCTATCCGGCGCTACGCAGTCAAAAACTTTAGCGTCAACCGAATAAAATATCTCTATCAAGCATACTTTGAGCAGATACAAGAAGGGGAAGACTTTTATCAACAAACGAACATGAACAACGTAAATAAATATCATCGTTACACTCGGTTTTAGTAAGCAATAGCTTGGATATTTTTTGAGTTGAGCGTATCTCGGCGTAATAGCTCGGAAGCCTTTCGGGTCGTTGGCAGTCCTCGCTCCATGCTATATTGATTACGTGAACGGGGATATACAAAATAAAATCAGTGAATTCTTTGGCAAGTATCCAGCGAAGGTAGCGCCAAAAGGCAAGGTCATTATTCAGGCTGGGAACGATCCGTTGGGTGTCATTTTCCTGACCAAAGGACATGTGAATCAATACGATATCGCGAGTAACGGCGAACAAATTGTAGTAAATGTCTTTAAGCCACTCGCGTTCTTCCCGATGTCGTGGGCAATCAACAAAACTCCAAACCAATATTTCTTTGAGGCAACTTCGGACATAGAGTATCGCTTAGCCCCCGCAGAAGCTGCCGTTCAGTTCCTGCGCGATAACCATGATGTTGCTTTTGATCTTTTGTCGCGAGTCTACTCTGGCACAGATGGCCTGTTACGCCGTATGGCGCATCTCATGGGCGGCAGCGCTCATACTCGATTGCTGTTTGAACTAAGGTTACAGTCCCTACGCTTTGGCCAACCAGCAAAAGGCGGTACTATCGTGCTAAAGATGAATGAGCGCGATCTGGCTGTGCGAGCAGGCATGACCCGTGAAACAGTGAGTCGAGAGCTAAGCACCCTGAAGAACATTGTCGTCTTAAGCCGCGAAGGGTTTCTGATCAAAGACTTTGCCTTGCTGGAAAAAGAGTTGGGCAGAAAACTTTAACACGAGAACTTATCGTCGGTACTACAAGGACGATTCAGAAATTCCTTGCTGGGAGCAAGTTCGCCCGGCTCGCTACCCGTAGTAATGTAGTTATTAATATCAAAGACTTCACCAGGATTATTCCAGACAGCGGACTCCTGCGCCCAATTGTTATAGCCGATGCCTAGTTCTTTAACCGAAATACCTTGTTTTGCTAGCTCCTGCCCGGTTTTACGCCCCAGCATACAGGACGATGAGTAGCAGTATATAATCGCGTAGTTGCGGCGAGCTTTCTTACCGTCTGCCAGTGCTTTGCGAAACTTTTCTACTGTTCCCGGTTTGCCGTCAAACGGAATGTTAATCGCGCCCTTAATATGGCCTCGTTGGTAGTCCTCGGCAGCACGCACATCAACCAGTACAAAATCGACTTGCCCTTTGTCCATATTCAATCGCATAGTATGTGGACTAACAAGAGTTGCAGTTTCGCTAAAGTAATAATCTTTGCGCAGGTCTTCTACCGACTTAAGATCGGTTCGCATATCACGCTTAGAGATCTCGGACTCGAGGCTGCTTAGCTTGGAATCGTATCGGCGGATGATAAACATCTGGCTTACGAGCAACACTATCAGTGCGATTATTAGCAGTATTGAACTCTTGTTTACTTTGTCTGTCTTTGCCATTGGTTCTCCTTGTAACTAACACAGTGTATATGCTTATTGCCTTCACTGCTGTGATATAGATCAAAGCCTACCGTTAGCATATTTTGCCCGGCCGCAATCAACTACGCACAAATTTGGCAATGACGATTAACCGGTCGGTGTACGTCTGCGTGTGCGGCACATAGGTTGCGCAGGTGATCAAATTGAGTTGAGCCTCCAGATCGGGCTCTCGTTTGAACAGCAGTTCGCTCGACTTCGCCTCTGGAACCGTTTGAGTGTCAACAACAACAAAGTGCCTCTGGCTACCGTCTCCATACTCGACAACTATTGTGTCGCCTTTTTTCATCTTGCCGAGTCTTCCGAAGACTCCACTCCTGTAATGCCCGGCTACATGCCCATCAATAATGCTCAACCCTGCGTCCCCGGGTTTCTTACTCTTAACATACCACCCAGCTAAACTAACATTATTAGGAACCGCAACCCTGCCGTCTTGATCTACTCCGACTCGTTGTATGTAAGCCGATTCACCTAGCTGGGGGAATCTGAGTAGGCGTGGTTGGTCGGCTGGCACCTGATAGTCATCGGGCGTTACTTTGATACTACGCTCATCCGGTTTATCGGTTGAATTGGTCACGGTTACCTTTGGATCTGGCGGGTGCGTAGTGGCTACGCGCGCATTTACCCACGGCCATAACCCGAAAAAGCCAAGGCCTATAAGGCACAGTGCGCCGAGAGCTACAATCGATCGACTCAACTTACGAGCCGTCGATACTCGGGGGCGCAAATATCTATAATCTTTCACTACCAGTCTATTATACGTGGTACTAGATCAATTGGTGCTTCTTAAGCTTTTTGTAGCCAAAGTAGCCGAGGT
>CAZJME010000037.1:0-7327 GCA_964547235.1 uncultured Candidatus Saccharibacteria bacterium | reverse complement strand
ATTGAGATGGTGCGCAAGACCGCGGAATGATTCGTATGCTAGTAATAAGACAACAAACGGCCCTAAGCGAAGTAGCAATACGAGCGCCTGCCCAAAAGTCATAAAAACAAAGGTCAAAAAGACAAGCAATTTATCTGGTGTCGGCCAGCTCGGTGTATGCAAAAAGATTCCAATACAGACAAGACTGCACACAAGCCCGATAAGTCTTCCTATCACCGGCAGGTGTAGCCTTGTACTTAAATGTTGTAGTCGCGCCTTGAAAACCATAGCATTCCAACAATTGCCCCAACGACGCTTATGCCGCCGAAAAGTAACGCGGCTGGCCAGCTAAACTCACGATGAAGCAATAAACGGTTTGGATCAAAATAGTGAAAGAATGACAGGTACTTTAAGCTATTGAGCTCAGGCTTTAAGCTGGCCACTAAATTTGCAACATACATTGCAAGCAAGCTTCCTCCGACCAGAGCATACACTTGGCTTTTGCTGTTGACGATGGCTGAACAAAGCATGCCGATGCTATATATGCTCCAGGCAAACAAAACCCCCATAGCAGTGAGTAGCCAATAGGCCTGCACCGGTGTTCGTAGATGATACAAATGTGCCAGGGGAACGGTGGACATGAATGAGACGAAAGTAAAAACGATTAATGATATGACACCTGAGAAATATTTTGACCAAAATAGTTTGGCGCGACTCACTGGTTGCGAAAGTAAAGTTCCAATAGTGTTTCGTTCGGCTTCACCGGCGAGGTAATTAGCAGCTCGAGACAAAACAAAGGCGCTCACCAGAATCGGCCATATAAAATTAAATAGTTCGCTATTGAGTAGGGCTTCAAGGCTCTCTAGACCAGTACCTTCGATATTGAAGGCCTTTAACAGTGCCGGCGGAAAACTTTCGAAGACTTTGGCTAGTTGTTGCCCTTGTTTTTGCAGTGACGGGTACATTGCAACATAAAGCCAGACCATAGCGACCGAGGCAAAAGAATAAATAGTCAACGGTATTAGATCGCGTCGAAGTTCCTTTTTAACTAACGGTGCACTCACTTATAATACTCCATAAAACTCTCCTCTAAATTTGCATGACTGATCTCTACATCTTTCAGTTGGTGTTTGCTCAGCGTTTGTAGCAGTGGGTTGATGTCGCCGTGTACTTTTAGCAGGATGTGGTTGCCCTTATGATGTAGTACTTCAGTAGCTGCATTTGCCAGGCTGTCAACATTGATCGGCTTAGTACTTAGGATAGTCACAAGATGAACGCTGAGGCTACGAAGCTCCTGCATAGTTTGATTAGCCACTATTCGACCCTCTTTAATAACCCCAACACGATCGCAAATCTTTTCTACCTCAGGCAAATTGTGTGATGAGACAAAAATGCTGCCTCCACCTTCTTTGTAACGACGGAGCAATTCGTAGATGATCTGTTGTAAAAGTGGGTCTAAACCTTTCGTCGGCTCGTCCATAACGAGCAGCTTATTGTTGCCCACAAAAGCTAGCAAAATAGCTAGTTTTTGTTTGTTCCCGGTGGAAAGCTCATGAAATTTTACATCCATTGGTAGTCCCAGCATTTTCATGAGTTCTGAAACGTCATTTTGCCCGCGCAGAGACTGATAAAAGCGCACATGTTCATTGCCTGTCCAGTCAGGGTAGAGCTGTGGTTCGGCCGGGATAAAGCCCACAAAATTATGTTGACCGGCCGACGATTCACGGATACTTTTATCGAGTATTTTGATCGTGCCATGTTGTGGACGAATAAAATTCATGATACAGCGGATGGTGGTTGTTTTGCCGGCGCCATTTGGGCCGAGAAACCCAAAACTCTCACCAGGCGCAACGGACAGGCTGACATCGGTTATACCACGGCCATTACGGTAAAGTTTTGTTACGTTCTGGAGTGACAATGTAGATTTCATCAAATCCATTGTAACAATAATTGCACAAGAGGAATATCGCTGTGTGCCTCGCGCCATCAAAACTTAGTTGATATCGAAAAACAGAAGCGCCACTATCAGAGGCTCACGGGGTAGATTTTGTTTTTCTCTCGAAACCAGTTACTATAGATTAGGAGGATAACAAATGGACCCAAATAACGATCAAACTACTAATCAACCAACCGATAATACTGGTACACCGAGCGAACCGGTAATGCCCCCTGCAACAGACGTTCCAGCAGACAGTCCTGTTCCCACACCTGTAGACCCAGCACCAGAGTCTCCGACCGCGGAAGGCGATAGCCTACCTGTAGTCGACCCAGCAACTCCACCCGCACCTGCAGAACCAGCGCAGTCTGGAAGCGAATCTGTGGAAGATCCAAACACAGCACCTGCTCAGCCAGAAACTCCCGCCGACAGCGAAGCTCCCCAACAATTTGGTTCGTTTTAGTACGCGATAAGACCAAAAGGTAAAAAACAATGTCGGGGTTTAAGGGGCACATTGTTGGTGCAGTGGCAGTAAATACGGTGTACATTGGTGCAGCGCGTTTGCTGCCAGGCAATACACTTGCTAAAACCCAAGGCGTCTTAAGTTACTGGCAGTTCCTGCTAGCTTTATACGTTATAGCTGTCTTGTTCGGGTTGTGGCCCGACGTAGATACGAACAGTAAAGGCCAGAATATCTTTTTTGGCCTAGCTTTTATTGCCGATATTCTTCTTATTGCCTCTGGTCGCACTGAGGCGGCAGCTTATCTTGGGCTACTTGCAATGACACCGATTATCGGTAGGCATCGGGGCTGGACACACAGCAAATTGGCCATGGTCTTGGTGCCGCTGCCCATTATCGTTATTCCTTACTTAAATAGAGCTTCAATTTTGATCCCCGCGTGTTTGATCTATGGTGCCGCTGTGGCTGGCTATTTTAGCCATCTGCTGCTGGATGGTTTGATTGTAAAAACAGTTCACTTTAAAAGCCAGCGGAATGATTAACGGTTGGGATTCTCAAGGGCATGGATCTGATCGTGATCGAGGCCGAAGTAATGGGCGACTTCGTGCCATACGGTTTTATTGACCAATTGTCGCAACGCCCCAGTGTTTGGTGACATTGCTGCGATTGGTTCACGAAATATAGTTATTTTATCGGGTAGTACAAGGTTGTATCCCTGACTTCGTTTGGTCAGAGGTATTCCCTCGTAGAGCCCAAACAAAAGTTGTCCTTCGACCAAATGAAGTTTTGCCTGCTGGAGAGGTGATGGGTGGTCCTCGACAACAAAAGCTAGATTACGAATGTGCTTTCCGTATTTTTCAGGAATTGCGTCCACCGCTGATTGTACAAGACGCTCGAAATCGTGATGGGATACTTGCATGTGCGTTAGCCCATTATACGGAATAATTGTGTAGTATCTTGCTCGACAAACATTGACCGTGCTTTAATCGGCATAAATCCTGCCACAAGCAAGTCGTGGCCCGCCGCTATAGCCGCTCCCGGTCTCGCCAGGTTCATAGGAGTCTGGATTTGCATGCACCATGAGGGAAGTTCCTTCGGGGGCGCTTTTTTTATCTAGTATCGAGACCGGACCTGGCGACAAGGTAATACGGCTGGTCAGGGCGGTTAACTCGCCGTGGCCTTTTTCGTCTACCGTTATACTTGGCAAATCTCCGGCATGATACCCGTGGTTTGCATCGGGGTCAGAGTTTCCGCTGTTTCCGGGGTCAAAGTGGCCGCCAGCACACTTAAAGCCGTCGCATTCGCAGTCACCTTTTTCATGGATATGAACAGCATGTTTACCGGGTTTTAGAACATTCGATTTACCATCCAGATTGAGTTCGACTTTGACATATTTCCAGCCATCAACATCGTATTCGGTAAAAATTGCTTCGCCTGTTACGTCAGGCCCTTCGACATTGGCATGGGCACGGGCGGTTATCTGAGCGTCCTCTGATTGAAAAATAACCGTCATGAGCGCGCTCCTTTCGTCATAAGAATAGATACTGCGCCACCCAAACAAGTTAGCAGGGCAACACTAGCAAAGCGTGTACTTAAAGCATGTAAAAAGTTGTGATGAGCAAATAACAGCATAAGTCCTCCTTATCAAATGTCTTTATATTATAACCCATGTAATCATAGTATAGCTCACAAAAGCTTTGCCTAGGCTGCGTTACCTTAATGCGAGTGAGGTTTTAGTTGGCTTGAATGACATTTATTTTTTGGCAAGACGGACAAACGCATCAACCATATCGATGCACCGAGTTGCGATCAAGAGTTTACGATAGCAAAATGCTTATGTTAAGATTAAAGTGAATATGAAAGTATGGGCATAAATGGCCAAGAAGAGAAAGATTGTTATTGTTGGTGGTGGTTTTGCAGGTGTTAAGTTGGCTTTGGAGCTCGGCCACGACGACCACTTCGAAACGATGCTTATCAATCCTCACGACCAGGTGGAATATCATGGGGCCTTATATAGGAGTGCTACCGGTCGCTCTTCACTGGAGGTTGTTCTGCCTTTTAGGGAAGTTTTTGCTAAATATCCAAAAGTTCAAATTATCAATGACCTAATCGTTGAATTGCGTGCGGCTACAAAGGAGCTGAAAGGCTTGAGCGGTGAGGTTTATTCGTATGATGCTGTTGTGTTTGCGCTTGGCTAT
This sequence comes from uncultured Candidatus Saccharibacteria bacterium, assembly GCA_964547235.1. GTDB lineage: Bacteria > Patescibacteriota > Saccharimonadia > Saccharimonadales > AWTP1-31 > CAZHBD01. Next base: position 2,754 of record CAZJME010000037.1, on the reverse strand, counting down.
GAGAAAGAATACTTTAACACCACTGGGGCGAAAGACCATACTGAGTCTATGTATACGATTTTTGATTCCTTAGCACTTCGTAATAGAATGCGGGATTTATGCATAAAACGAGCTGATCAAGAATGCCATGTTGTTGTTGTTGGCGCAGGACCAACAGGCATTGAGCTCGCAGGAGACATAGAAACATTTGCTCAAATTGTAGCCGATCAATATCATGTGAAGCCAGCCCGTCCGTTAGTTACGATAGTCGACCGAGCGCCGCGGGTTTTACCAATGCTGAGCGAGGAAGTCTCTCGGGAGGCTCTGAAACGACTGCGCGAACTAGGGATTACTTTTATTGGTGGAAAGGCTGTTGACCACTGTAATTCACGACACTTGTGTTTGCAGGAGGGTAAGATCATCCCAGCAGATATTATTGTGTGGACCGCGGGTAATCGGGCAAATTCACTTTTCGAGGACTATCCTGAAAGCTTTGACCTAGATTCTAAGAAAAGAGTTGTAGTTAATGAGTTTATGCAGGCTAAGAATCCAAGCATCTATGTTATTGGTGATGCGGCAAGCACGAAGTTTAGTGGCCTGGCGCAAACGGCCATTAGTGATGCAGTTCAATTGGGTAACAACTTCAAGCGTTTTGTTCGTGGTGAAGCGATCAAGCCGTATCGCGTACATACGCCGGTCAGTGTGGTGCCAATTGGTCCTGAGTGGGCCATTACCGAAACGAACGGTAAAATAGTCACAGGGGCAGCGGGCTGGAAAGTGCGTCGAGACGCAGACTATTGGATACTGTCAAACTATCTGTCTGAGGCTTTGGCCAAAAAACATTGGCGCCGTGGCGTACAGATAGCTCAGCTAAAAACATCTGAATAACTAGGTTTTTTCGAATAGGCAAGGGCCTTTTTTAGTAGTGGCTTATACAGGTTGCAGGACAACTACTGGCGCACAACACTGAAGCTCGTTCCTCCGCTCACTGATGACGGAGAAGCTATGGTGGAGCCATGGCTGTCAACGGTCGTGACGGGAATCGCGTTTGATTCGCTCAAGTTCATAGAAACTCCGTTTTTTGTTGTTATGCATCCCGAGAAAACGACCGTACCAAAAAAATCATACGGGTATAGATTATTTCGTGAATAGCTCGGATCTTCCTGTATCCACTCTGCTGTAGAGTGCGAAGAAGTATACGAGACGCTTGTAGAGTAAGACTGTCCGGTAGATAAGTTGTTTATTGTGATTACCCAATTGTTGGTGCTTGATTCGTGTAGGTTGGCGCTTATACTGTTGCCGGCGCTCACGGGTAGAGCTGTAATTACTTGAGCGCTGGCGGGCAAGAGTTCATAAAATGCAAAACTTGTTACCGTTCCACCGGCCGTGACGGTATTGCCGGTGCCTACTTGAATAAGATCGCTACCGGTTACTCCACCTATGCCGATCCAACTTCCGTCGGCAGAAGTGCTTGCTCCATTACCTGTTACGCTTGGCACTGTCCACGCGCCACTCACACTTGTAAACGTACCGTTTGTTGCGATGTAGCCGCCCCAGTTTGTTGAGTAGTATGCGGAAGTTGTCTGTTGTCCCGGCTCATTCGAGGGGGTGCCTGGGTCTGTCGACGGTGTGACAGGAGTTAGTCCGGTAACGTCACTGGCTGGTGCTGGAGCGACTGTAGGAGCTGGACTGGCAGTGGTGACAGTTGCTGGTTTAACGGGTGCGGGCAAGGGATCAACTTTTTTTGGTGCTGGAGGAGGGGTGGGTTTGGTTTCGGCTTTGGGCGTCGGAGCCTTAGCGGGTGCGGGCTTACTGGTCTGAGCAGGAGTTTTGTTGATTGCAGTTGCGACCGGGGGCTTGGAGTCGCGAGAAGTGGTGTGTCTGTGGGCGGCTGACGAACTCAGTGCAAATATTGCTACGAGTGGAATAAGCAAGAGACTAATTCTTGCGCCATTAGCAACAAATTTTTTCCTGATATTTTTTAGTTTTTTCATTTTTGCTTAGGTTCTTATAGATTATATCAAAAACTCATGTGTGTACGATACTATTCTCCTCAGCCAAGCGTTTGCTAAGTCTGCCTAATAGTTCGAGTACCCCAGCTACATTGTCGAGCTGGTATCTAGCCCAAGTTCGACCGCGACCGACTTTAATGGTATAAGCGCGTTCGGGTAGCGCAACGAACATGTCTTCATCAGTATAATCGTCGCCAATCGCCATAATAAAGTCCCATTTTTCTCGGGTGGTTAGCTCTGTTGCAATGGCACCCTTATGCATGCGCTTCGGCTTAATCTCCAATATCTTATCACCTTCAAAAACATCGATGTCATTATTGCTAAGGACGGATTGTAGCACGGTCTTTAACTCATGCTTACGAACATAAGCTAGGTCCGGTAGTACCTCGCGATAATGCCAGACTAACGCGAAGTCTTTATTTTCTACCCAAGCCCCTGGAGTACGGTTGGCGTACTGACGTAAGATAGGCTCAACATTCTTCTTCCATTTTTTGGAAATTACCTTCGCCTTAATCCAACGACCAGCAGTAAAAACCCAACCACCATGTTCTGCGACTAAGCCTAAGTTAGATATGGAAAAGAAAGATGCTAGAGCGGTTTTTGGCCGGCCGCTTACAATAACTACCCGATTTCGAGGGTCTTGCGTCAGAGTCTGTAGTATTCTGTCGAGCTTACGGGTGGGTCGTGCTAAGTGGGCCTGCGCCGATGGAACGAAGTTTCGCAACGTGCCGTCATAATCGAGTAGGATGAGTCGACTACTCGC
>CAZJME010000036.1:0-7518 GCA_964547235.1 uncultured Candidatus Saccharibacteria bacterium | reverse complement strand
AAAACCCTGATAATAGAATACGAAAAAGCAAAAGCATTTATGTTTGTACTATTACTGCTGGTGGGAGTTGGTTTTATGGGGGTAGCACTGGTTACCTACATTAATAACCTGCGCGCAAACACCTCTCCGCCACGTTCAAGCAAGGCGAATAGCTCTTGGACCGCCAGAAAAAAATCCGACAAATCTCAGGCCGATATTATCCTGAACTCCATTGAGGATGGGGTTGTGGTTGTAAACGCCCAGCAAGTCATTGAATCATTTAACCCAGCGGCCTCAAGGCTAACCGGCTGGGATCAAACAGAAGCAACGGGTCTAACCTTTACCGTTGTCTTACATTTTGTAAACGAGAAAAACCAAGAATTCGATGAACAGACCAATCCGTTTGCGCGTGTCTTGCGCGAAGGCAAGTCGGTTCGCGAGAACAATGCCTCACTAATTACCAAGTCAAACAAGAACATAAACGTCGCTCTCAGCGTTTCGCCGCTCACAGATGAAGAAGGTCAAATTATTGCAGCGGTAGGTGTGTTTCGTGATGTCAGTGAAGAACGCCAAGAAGAACGACAACGAGCCGAATTTATTAGCACCGCCAGCCACGAAATGCGAACGCCCGTTGCCGCAATCGAAGGCTATTTGGCATTGGCCATGAATGACAAAGTGAGCAGCATAGACAGTCGCGCGCAAACGTACTTGGCTAAAGCGCATGAATCCACTCAGCACCTCGGGCAACTCTTTCAGGATTTGCTCACCAGTGCAAAAGCTGAAGATGGTCGGATCAGCAACCACCCAGTAGTTACCGAAATGAGCGGGTTTCTGGAGCGCCTCACTCAAGACTTGCGCTTCAGTGCACAACGTAAGAATTTGGGTGTTGAATACATCGTTGGTACCACGGGAGCGAATATCAGCCCAGACGAAGAAGGTCATCGCCGCGTCGTACAGCCTCTCTATTATTGTAGCGTCGACCCAGAACGCATGCGAGAAGTCATCACTAACATCTTCGACAATGCTGTCAAATATACAGAGAAGGGCAAAATTGCTATCGGTATTACTGGCGACAACTCGGTAGTTCAAATTTATATCAAAGACACCGGTGCGGGTATCGCACCAGAGGACATCTCGCATTTGTTCCAGAAATTCTACCGCGTAGACAACACCGCTACCAGAACCATCGGCGGAACCGGCTTAGGATTATTCATCTCCCGCAAAATTATCGAGCTCTATCAGGGAAGAATTTGGGTAGAAAGCAAACTGGGGGAGGGGAGTACCTTTTATATTAATCTACCAAGACTTTCCCAAGACCAGATCGGCAAGCTTCGTCCACACGAGGAAGGTTTAATAACGCCGACTAATCCTACCATGGGAGCATAGACGCATGATACAATACTCACTAAGCATAAGCATGGTAAACAAGGTCTGAACAATGTCAAAAGTAATGCTCGTCGAAGATGACAATAACCTGCGAGAAATATACGGTGCCCGCCTATTGGCCGAGGGTTATGAGATTGTATCCGCCAAAGACGGTGAAGAAGCTTTGGCACTGGCCGTAAAAGAAAAACCCGATCTGATCATTACCGACATTATGATGCCAAAGATCAGCGGCTTTGACATGCTCGACATCTTGCGCGGTACACCCGAGACAAAAAACACAAAAGTAATCATGATGACCGCACTCAGCCAGGCCGAAGACAAAAGCCGTGCCGACAAGCTCGGAGCCGACCGATATCTCGTTAAGTCGCAAGTTACCCTTGAAGATGTAGCCAAAGCAGCCAAAGAAGTTTTGGGAGGAGAGACTCCTGCCGACCTAACCGTTCCCACCGAAGCAACTCCAGCCCCGGTTGCTGTCGCACCTGTGGCGCCAGCAGCAGCTCCACCACCGACCGTGCCGGCAGCAGCACCTGTTATGCCCGTGACGCCCGCGGCCAACACAGCCGCTACTGTCGACGATCAAGCAAGCCAACTCATTCAAGGCGCCTCAAACATTGAGACCGTCGAAGTACCAACGCCAGCGGCTCCTGCAGCAACGATACCTCCAGCCCCGGTTGCTGTCGCACCTGTGGCGCCGGCAGCACCCGCCACAACTCCAGCACCGGCCGTGCCGGCTGCTCCCGCAGCTCCTGCACCTGCAGCTCCTGCCGTTCCTCCCGCTACCACGGACGAAGCTCAAGACGCCAACCATACTATGCTGCAGAATGCTATGGACACCATGAACAAAGCCCCTTCGGATGAAAGTCCCTCCGGAGAACAGGGCACATTGGCTGCACCCGAAGCACACACCAAGACATCTATTCACACTAAGGTTATCAAACCACTGAATGATATCAGCAAACCGAATGACCAACTCCAACAGCTTTTGGCGGCAGCCGAAGCCGAAACCTCTGCGGATACCCCGATAGCTACTACAGAAGGTATACAGTCCGCCCCAGCTCCTGCGCCAGCGCCCGCTGTGCCGGCAGCAACCTCGGTACCAAATATAATAAGCGATGTCACACCACCCGCACCTGTGGCGCCAGCAGACGAAATGACCGCACCCGAACCTACAACTATCAGGCCCTCATCTGCGCCACCCGCTTAAACTTGTGTTTCCTAATATAGAAATGTCAAGATACGTAACATGCGTATAAATCAGTTCGTAGCTCAAGCCAGTGGGCTCTCTCGAAGAGCTGCCGACAAGGCTATTCTCAATAACCGTGTAACCATTGATGACCACCCGGCGGCACTAGGTGAATCAGTAGGCGAACATCAATCCGTTGCTTTAGACGGACATCGACTCGTCCTAAAGCAAAAGCAAACCCTCATGCTCAACAAACCACCCGGATACGTTTGCTCGCGCGATGGACAGGGCAGCAAAACTATTTATAACCTATTACCCGCCGAGCTACACTCGCTCAAGCCGGTTGGTCGTCTCGATAAAGATTCCTCCGGACTATTACTCCTAACCAATGACGGGGAACTGGCAAATCGGCTAACGCATCCATCCTTCAAAAAAACCAAGGTGTACGAGGTGTCGTTAAACAAACCACTCAAGCCGGAAGACCAGACACTGATTGAGCAAGGCGTCGAACTAGATGACGGACCAAGTAGCCTCGACTTGTCAGCTCTGGACACAACTGCCCAGCACTGGCGAGTAACTATGCATGAAGGTCGTAACCGCCAGATCCGCCGTACATTCGAGCACTCGGGCTATAGGGTCCTGGGCTTGCAGCGAATTGAGTTCGGAGAGTACAAGCTCTCAACCCTCGGCTCAGGCAAATACATTCAAATCAACCAATCTTCATAAAACTTACAGGGATCTAAACAGCTCTATTCGCGCCAATCTGTTATACTAACGATAAATGGCCAGTAAAAAATTACCGATTGTAGCAATTGTCGGGCGTGCGAATGTGGGCAAGTCCAGTTTGTTCAACGCGATCCTGAAACGGCGCGAAGCCATCGTAGCCGATGAAGCCGGCACGACACGTGACAGCCTAACCGCCAAAGCTTCCCACAAGGACAGTGACTTTTGGCTCGTGGACACTGCTGGAATTAAGGACGCCGAGGACGACTTCGAATTTACGATTCAGGAGCAGATTGCCCAAGCCGCCGACAGTGCCGATGTTATTTGGGTTATTATTGAGGCCCCCGCCACTTTAAGCGAAGAAGATCGCCGAGTAGCCAAGCTGGCGCTAAAAACCAAAAAGCCAGTATTTTTAGTTGTTAATAAGGCCGACCAAGCCCGCAAGGCCAAAGCCGATGACTACTTGGGCCTTGGCATTAAGCCGATTATCCTCACCGCCGCAACACAACGCCAAGGCATCGAAACGCTGCTTGACCAGTTAGTTGAGCGCATTCCGCACATCCGGCTTCCCGAAGATGATGGCAGGCTCCGCATCGCCCTTATCGGACGACCAAACGTAGGAAAGTCACACCTGTTTAACACTCTGGCCAAGAAGCAGCAAGCCATCGTTGCAGACCGAGCGGGCACCACTCGCGACATCAATCGGACTATTGTCCGCTACCACAACCGGGAGATTGAACTGCTTGATACTGCTGGCATTCGCCGCAGCGGAAAAATTGCTCGTGGCGTAGAGAACTTTAGCGTTATACGCTCCTTGAGCGCCATTGAACAGGCAGACATCTGCTTGCTCCTGCTCGATGTTAATGAGTTGGCGGTCGCGCTTGATCAAAAACTCGCAGGGCTTATCAAGGAAGCAGGGAAGGGGCTGGTGCTGGTCGTCAGCAAATGGGACAGTCTCGACGAAAAATCGCCCTTTACGCGTGATGAGCTGGCCCCCAAAATTGCCCAAAACTTTGACTTTGTTCCTTGGGCACCGCTTATTTTTACCAGCGCCGTAACTGGGCAAAACGTCACGAAACTCTTTGACCTGGCTTTCGAAATTGATGCCCGCCGCGGCCAACGCATTCAGACCGCAGAGCTGAACCGTTGGCTCCGTAAAGTCACTCTGGAGCATCCTCCCGCCGGCCTAAAGAATCGCTCGCCCAAGCTTAACTACATGACGCAAGAGGACGATAACCCCATACCAGCATTTAAAGTGTTCGGGTCTCACACCAAGTTCCTACACTGGAGCTACCGCCGCTTTATGGAACGAAAACTGCGCGAAGTCTATGACTATGCCGGTACGCCGGTGCAGCTATGGTTTATCGAAAAACACGTTACCCATAAACACGGCACACGTCCAGCCAAAGACTAGCGTATACTTTTAGCAATGGCCCTGTTTACCAAGAACCCCTTCGAAACGAGCACTAGCGCTCCGCTATATACAGTTGGCGGACAGAAGACCATTTTGATTGTTGGTCTTGGTAATCCCGGCAAGGAATACGAAGGTACCCGTCACAACATCGGTTTTCGGGCTGTAGAAGCCTTTGTACGAGCTCACCAAGCCTTTGCGCCCTGGACGTCCAAAAAAGACTTAAAATGCATGCTATCGACCGCTACGCTTGGCTCAGCGCGAGTTATCGTCATCAAACCCACCACTTTTATGAATCTCAGTGGTGAAGCCGTACAAGCTGTACAACATTTTTATAAGATTACGCCCGGCGAAACAGTGGGAGTATATGATGAACTAGACCTTGAGTTTGGCAAAATCAGATTACGCGGCAGCGGCAGCAGTGCCGGCCATAACGGTATCAAATCGATTATTCAACACTGTGGCGAGGACTTCGGCCGAATACGCATCGGCATCAACAGCGACAAGCGCACCAAAAATGACGAAAAAGACTTTGTCTTGAAAGCCTTTAGTCAAGAAGAGAATGGGCAGTTATCCAACATGGACCGTGAGGTAACTGCCTTACTGACGGAGTATGTTTATAGCGGGATACTACCTAGCGAAACCCGCAGCTTCGTAATCTAACATTGCAAATACTTACTATTTGTTGTATGGTTTTCTTATGAGCAATCCGTTCTCTGAAAGAATTGAACAAAAGCATCACGACGAAATGAAGAGATTAGAATTGCTAGATCAAGCCAGTAAGGAAGCAGCTCAGCGCCTACAAAAGCTTGCTGAATATATGAACGAATTGCAGAAAATCGTTTTGTTGGATGCTGTGCAGTTAGCGCAAGAATTAAATACGCGTGGCGCCATAGGAAACATTAACATCGGAACAAATAAAGTTGTCGAGCTTCCCTCACCAAAACATCCCGTCCTCGGTTTCTTACTAGATCTCACCGGTATAAGACCGTCCACTCCTAGAGAAAAGGTAGAAGTGTATGATAGCTTTCCGGTATGGCATATAGGTAGTTATATTTACGGGTCCAGGATGTCAGGCGGATCTCAAGGTGCAGAAGTAGAGATATCTTCCTTAACCCATAATCTGGGGCTCTCGGCCACCGGTCAACTATTTAGGTATGGTCAGCCGAGCTGGCCTAAATTAATAGGTCAAACGGGACAATCACATGTAGCAGAAAACCTAGGGCCTGCCGAACCCAACGATATCTTAGACTGGGCTAAACATCCCTACAAGAACGAAGTGTTGTTTGTTGATCTAATTAGTAAATGGCACATTCCTCTTGATCCCGAAGTCAGCCAAGAAAAACAACCGGTAGTAGAAAAATGGCGAGAATATCTTACAAACATTGGTGTAGCAGCACTTGCGGCAGAAACACGCACCCCTCCGATAGCTTAAATTAGAAGCAATTAAGCATACCCCTTTCTAATGCCGTAACTTTACGGTTTCGCGGATACAAAAAGAGCCTACAGAGGGGGTGGGCACCGCTGCAGGCTCATTTTGGGAGACGACCGACGTAGGGTCCTCTCCAAAAACACGGGGTCCCCTCAGACCTTAGCGCTAGCTTTTGGCCTGAGAGGATCAAAACTCCCTTCAACCCACCCCGGTGAAGCGTCGAAGTCCAAAACTCCTTAAAGACTCGCGCCGGCCTCTGAAAGGCCATACTGACGTACTCACCTTGAAAACGGGGTGCTCCTACGGCTTTGAAAATCAAAGCTACGGAACAAGTTAAAGGGGTTAGTTTGTTCTAGAGCGCTGCCACCACAAGGGCGACATCGAGAGTAAGTGGAGGGTAACAACTTAGATTCGAACGTTCTAGAACAATCTAACAATAAGTTAGAATTTGGGGTAGAAGGTACGTAACTAATGCTTACACAAAAGTTACAGATTGCGATTTTAGCAAATTCGTTGCATAATGTCAATACTATTTATTAATTTTGTATGAAAAGCAATAAAATTGCACAAGATAATCCTCGCTTTCCGGCCGGCCTCAAGCAATTAGCACAGGTTCCCAAAGCTATATTTTGGCGCGGCGAGGCACCGGAAGGGCTACTCCAAAAACCGCGCGTTGCTATTGTCGGCAGCCGGAAAGTTTCACCGTACGGGCGCAGTGTTACCGAACAGCTGGCTCGTGAGCTGGCTGGGGCGGGGGTGGTAGTTGTAAGTGGCTTAGCGATTGGCGTTGACTCGATCGCTCACCGCAGTGCTTTGCAGGCAGGCGGGCAAACCATCGCGGTATTGCCGTGCGGTATCGACACCATCTATCCAGCAAGTCACTTTGGGCTGGCAAAGGACATTCTGCAACATAACGGTAGCTTGCTGAGCGAGTACGACGGTAATGAAAAACCTATGAAACATCAATTTATTGCCCGCAATCGCTTAATCGCCGGCCTGTCGAACGGAGTTATCATAACTGAAGCGGCCGCCAAGAGCGGTAGCTTGCATACTGCCGAATTTGCCCTGGAACTCGGAGTCGACGTTTTTGCCATACCGGGCAACATCACCAGCGCCAACAGCGAAGGCACAAACAACCTTCTTAAACAGGGGGCAATACCAGTAACAAGTGCTGATGATGTTTTGACAGCATTGCACATCACTCCGCAACACACCAGCCAACCGAATAATCTACCCGCCGAGCAAGTATATCTTTTGAAATTAATCAAGAATGGCGTGGTCGAAACTCTTTCGCTGCAACAGCGCAGCGGCATGTCACCGGCTACTTGTAGCGAAGCTCTAACGCTGCTGGAACTAGCTGGGCTCATTCAGATTACTGGTGGCAAAATTTTTCTACAGTAAATT
>CAZJME010000035.1:6167-7731 GCA_964547235.1 uncultured Candidatus Saccharibacteria bacterium | reverse complement strand
TTATTTACAGCTAAAAAATTAAGTGGGATTAATGCGCTATATGAAAAGAGAGGCCGGGATGGCACGCTATGAGGAAGTGAATGCAGCCGAGAGAGAGGTTCTGGCAGCTGAATATCGACGTCGAAGACAATGGCGCATGCGTAAGTTTCTTAAGCCGTCACTCTATACCGACCAAGAAAGTCCCAGAGTGAGCCTAACTCGCATCGATCGCCTTATGGCGCTACGACGCGTGGATACGAGAATTAGGCTGCCTATGTGGAATAGCCTGTTTGAGGAAGTGCTGCTGCCGGTTGCTGGTTTTGATTCGCTCGAACCAACACATGAAATGCCAGTCGTACGTCCAGCCTTACTGAACCAATTGAATTATGACAGATGCGCCAAGGCTGAGCCGTACTTTGCGCGTTTATATCGGCAAATAATGCTTAAGCAAGCACGGCCCCATACCTTGATAACGGTCTATTATGATGACTCCGGCACACCTTTGATGCTGGAGAAGCTAGAAGAGGCAGCCAGTGCGTTGAGTCTGACCCCAATACAACTCGGAGGTATTACGTTACCAGCGGGAAGTCTGGTAAAAATTCTAGCAAATCGAAAGAGCATTACAACGGCGCCAAATAAAGAGGTTAAGTATCGTGCGCAAGAAGCGCAAAAAGGAATCATTGGTGTTGAGCCGTTGCGCATCTCGCCCTGGGCGTATGCAGATCCATTGGATAGGGCGCTCTTTGGGGTGCAAACGCGCCATGATGGTGAGGTGGTATACGCTGGCCTTCGAGCTGGACAGGCATCAAGCCTAACAATTGGAGATTTTCAGGAAGCAGCCGCTGTGGTCATGCAAATGTGCGGCTTAAGCGAACCCTGCACAAACCACTAGCACAAATAGCCATAACCGTGATAAACTACGGCTAATTCTATTGGGTCTAGCGAAAAAGCACGCATTAACAACAAACCAGTAGCCGAACTAATAGGCACACCAATAGACGAACATTATGCATAAACCTGTATAGCACGAACTACCGATAGGTAGCTCGTAACTATGCTACGTACACAAACCAATCTAGGCAGACGCACGCATACGAACAACATAAAGTGCAGTAAAGGGAACCAAAAGAAGAGGACAAAAGATACACAACCATGGCACACAAACTACACCTACCATCAAAGCTAACCAACCTACCATATTTGCTCAGCATAGTCTTGCTCAGCCTAGCACTGCTCACCCCACTTGCTACCCTCATCTTTAAGCAGCCAACCGCTCACGCCCAGTCAAATGAATACCAATGGACCAAAGCCACTGGCCAACACAACATGCATGGAGATCAAATAAATTGGCAAGCCATAGCCGGCAGCAGTGACGGCACTAAGCTAGCTGCTGCAGGCTTCGGCGGCTCCATCTATACCTCCACCAACTCTGGCAGCAGCTGGACCGAGCAGACCGCCGCCGGCTCCCGATATTGGTCCTCCATAGCCTCTAGCAGCGACGGCACTAAGCTAGCTGCTGTAGCCTCTGGTGGCTCCATCTATACCTCCACCAACTCTGGCAGCAGCTGGACCGAACAAACCGCCG
>CAZJME010000035.1:0-6067 GCA_964547235.1 uncultured Candidatus Saccharibacteria bacterium | reverse complement strand
GCTCCATCTATACCTCCACCAACTCTGGCAGCAGCTGGACCGAACAAACCGCCGCTGGCACTCGAAATTGGTACTCCATAGCCAGCAGTAGCGATGGCACTAAGCTAGCTGCTACAGATTACGGCGGCTCCATCTATACCTCCACCAACTCTGGTAGTAGCTGGACCGAGCAGACCGCCGCCGGCTCCCGAAATTGGCAAGCCATAGCCAGCAGTAGCGACGGCACTAAGCTAGCTGCTGTAGCTTACGGCGGCTCCATCTATACCTCCACCAACTCTGGCAGCAGCTGGACCGAACAAACCGCCGCCGGCACTCGAGAATGGTCCTCTATAGCCGGCAGTAGCGATGGCACTAAGCTGGCTGCTACAGATTACGGCGGCTCCATCTACACTGCCGTCCTCGGCGGCTCTAGCAACAATGGCAATGGTGGCGGCAATGACAGCGGTGGCAGTGGCGGCGGCAACTCCTCAGCCAATGTCTCGCACTTTACCACACCAAAGAGTTCTGTTAGCCAATTCTCTGAGCGCCCAGTAACCCTGATCACACCTTCTAGTACTAGCATAACCACAAGCAGTAGTATGACCGAAGCCTCGCTACCCACCCAAGACGCTGACTACCAATACCCTCTCGGTCTTGCCAGCTATAGCTTTACTACCAACACTGCTGCTAACCAAGTATCGCTAACCTTTACGACAGACCTTAAGCCAACCGACGTTACTCCCAAAAAGTACAACCCGACCACTAAAACATACGGCCTACTACCATCCTCTGCCAATGCTAGTGTTAGTGAAACCATAAAAGACAACCAGCATGCCCTAGTTCTTAGCTACACTATTACCGACAACGACAGTCTAGACCTAGACCCCGCCACTGGACACATTACTGACCCTATTGGTCTAGCCGTAACCAACAACACCTATGACACACTGGCTAATACCGGCAGTCACCTAAACGCACTCTTTGCAATAGCTTCAGTAATACTGCTAAGCGTCCTCGGTCTTGGCCTACTGAAGCGTAGACCAAAGGTCTACAAGACTCGCTAGAAAGGGTTGCAGCTCCTCATGCACAGTTTACTAAGCGCTATAACCCTCATGTATACTTAAGCGGTATGAAGCTGAGGCAAAGATTCTTTACATTGCGGCGTTTTAATAACGTACTGAGCTTGGTAGTTATCGGGCTTTGTTTGTACATCATCTTGGCTCCTTTTTGGCCAAAAGTCGCCTATCGCTTCAAGACCGAACCGCCACTGGTTGCCCAAGCAGAAGGTAAACAAAAAGGGCCAGAGCAAATACCCAAGGAAAACACTATTGTTATACCAAGCATGAATCTCCAGCAGGAGATATACGAGGGAAACCAATGGACGCTCAACAAAGGCATTTGGCATATACCAGGCACAGGTGATCCAGCATCTGGTGGCAATATGGTGATGGCTGGGCATAGGTTTACGTACGGCGGCCCGGCTGTGCTGTATCATATGGACAAGGTCAACAGGGGCGATAAGATTATAGTGTACTGGGAGCAGAAAAAGCATGAGTATGAAGTAAAGGATATCTTGGTTGTGCCACCTACCCAGGTAGAAGTTCAAAACCAGACAGAGTATCCATTGCTGACAATTTATACCTGCACTCCGTTGGTGACAGCAGCCAACAGGCTGGTAATTCAGGCCGAACCGCTGGAGGTAAATCGATGAAAGAATGGCATAGAACAGTTATATTGACACTACTCCTAGTTGCATCTATAGCTTTGCTCGTTTGGTCGCGTTCTGCGAGTGTGCCGACTTTCGGTGTCTGAGCGGCTCGGCGCCCCTGCCAATGCGTGAGCCCTTAATCTAGGAGTAGTTCTCTGTGTGCCCTGTTCGGCGAACCGTGCCACACAGACTGGAAAAAATATTGCCAAAGGCGTATAATCTTTAGGCTTTATGAGCGACTACATTGAGGTAAAGGGTGCCCGCGAGCACAATTTAAAAAACATCGACGTGAGAATCCCGCGCGGCAAACTAGTTGTCATTACTGGTTTGAGTGGTTCCGGCAAGTCGAGCTTGGCCTTCGATACTATTTACGCCGAAGGACAGCGACGCTATGTCGAGAGTCTCAGCAGTTATGCTCGGCAGTTTTTGGGGATTATGGAAAAACCGGACGTGGATCAGATTGACGGTCTGAGCCCGGCAATTTCAATTGATCAAAAATCAACGTCTCGTAACCCTCGCAGCACTGTTGCTACGGTGACCGAGATCTATGACTATTTGCGTCTGCTTTTTGCGCGCATTGGCGTGCCGCATTGTCCCATTTGCAGTAAACCAGTGGAGCGGCAAACAACACAGGCCATTGTTGATCAAATTATCGGTTTACCTGCGAATGCGCGTTTAATGATCTTAGCACCTGTAGTCATTGACAAAAAAGGCGCCTTTGAGCACATCCCCGAACAGTACCAACGAGCCGGCTTTGCTCGAGCTAGGGTCGATGGCGTGGTTTATGCGCTCGATGAATTTCCCGAGCTTGATAAAAACTACAAGCATCGCATTGAGGTGGTGGCAGACCGTGTGATCAACGATGAACAGAGTCGTGGTCGCTTGGCACAGTCGGTAGAGCAAGCACTCGACATTGCGGATGGCAAAGTGATGGTCGTAAACGCCGACAGCAATGAGGAGCATTTATACTCGTTAAAGTATGCTTGTGTCGACCACCCCGATGTTGCTATACCCGAATTAGAACCGCGTACCTTTAGCTTTAATAGTCCGCATGGTGCCTGCCCTGTTTGCACAGGCTTAGGCTCGCGGTTAGAAGTCGACCCCGAACTGGTTATTCCCAACGGTCGTCTTACCATTGCCGAGGGGGCGATTCGACCTTATAACCGCATCAACACCGATGCCTGGTATACCAAAAAGCTACAAGCTGTTGCCGATGCGCATGGTTTTAGTCTGCATGTCCCGACTAGTGAACTAACACCAGAACAGATTAACATCGTTATGTACGGGGCGGGTAGCCAAAAATATCGGGTATCGCTGGGGCTGGGACGCTCCTTCGAGACGACCTACGAAGGTGTGGTAACCAATCTGGAGCGTCGTCATAAAGAGACTGAAAGCGACTTTATCCGGCGGGATATCGAGCGTTTTATGCAAGAACGCCCCTGTCATGCCTGTAATGGGTTGCGTCTTAAGCCTGAAGTGCTGGCAGTTACAGTTTCGGGAAAATCTATTATGGATCTTTGCCAGCTCTCAATAGATGATGCGCTTAAGTTTTTTAAGGGCTTGGAATTAAATGCAACCGAGCAAAAAATTGCCCAACAAATTTTTAAAGAAATATGTGCTCGCTTACAATTCCTGGTTGATGTTGGTCTGAACTATCTCAACTTACTTCGCAGCGCTGCCACGCTGTCGGGTGGGGAAGCGCAACGCATCCGTTTGGCCACGCAGATTGGTTCTGGACTTCAAGGTGTGCTTTATGTTCTTGACGAGCCCAGTATAGGCTTGCACCAGCGGGATAATGGCCGCTTAATTAATACCCTGCAACATCTGAAAGAGCTAGGCAATACTGTCATCGTCGTGGAACATGACGAAGAGACTATTCGGACTGCTGACTATTTGCTAGACATAGGACCGGGCGCAGGCGTTCATGGCGGTAAAGTGGTAGCAGCAGGGAGCCCCGAAGAAGTAGCAGCAGTGAAAGCCAGTATAACTGGACAATACCTCCGTGGCGACAAAATGATTAAAACGCCCAAGAAGCGACGCGCTGGTAATGGTAAGAAACTGACTATTAAGGGTGCTCGGGAGAATAATCTACAAAATATAACGGTAGATATTCCATTAGGTGAGTTAGTGGTAGTTGCCGGAGTTTCTGGGAGTGGCAAGTCTAGCTTAATTAACGATATTTTAGCAAAGGAACTATCGGCACGCCTGATGCGCGCCAATGCTGTGCCTGGTAAACACGATGACATTGAAGGTATTAAGCAACTAGACAAGGCAATCATTATTGACCAATCGCCAATTGGGCGAACACCACGTAGTAACCCGGCTACCTACACCGGTCTGTTCACGCCGATTCGTGAATTGTTTGCAAGCGTTCCCGAGGCCAAGTTACGTGGCTATTCAGCAGGTCGTTTCAGTTTTAATGTTAAGGGCGGTCGTTGCGAAAACTGTTCTGGCGATGGCATCATAAAAATCGAGATGCACTTTTTGCCTGATGTATACGTACCCTGTGAAGTTTGCCACGGCAAGCGCTACAACCGAGAAGCATTAGAAATACACTACAAAGGTAAAACGATCAGCGACGTCTTAGAGATGACTTGCGAACAAGCTTTGGAGTTTTTTGGCAACATTCCTTCTATTGCTCGCAAATTACAAACATTGGTAGACGTCGGATTGGGTTATATAGGTTTGGGACAGCCGGCTACTACTCTTTCGGGTGGTGAAGCGCAACGAATAAAGTTGGCAAGTGAGCTCAGCCGACGCCCAACTGGTCGCACCCTATATATCCTCGACGAACCTACGACTGGCCTTCACATGGCAGATGTCGATAAATTGCTGCACGTTTTGCATGCTTTAGTGGATGCGGGCAATAGTATGATCGTTATTGAGCATAATCTGGATGTTATTAAGTCAGCCGACCACATCATCGATATGGGTCCCGAAGGCGGTGCTGGTGGTGGGCAAGTTATAGCAGAAGGCACTCCCGAAGTTGTGGCCAAGGTTCCTAAATCTTCAACCGGAAGTTACTTAAAGCAGGTATTATAAATGGCGTCTCCTGATCGTCCAGAAATTCATTTATCAAGCTTTGCCAGTGCTCGACTTGGTGGCTTTCTGAATGATTGTCATGCCCTGCAGTATCCGCTTGAACATCCTGTTGTCTTTTGGCGCTCACCAACACCGTTTACTGAAAGCGAAGGTTTGCCCACGGGCTGGATACCTTCGGCAGAAGCGATTTTTATCGATCCAAGTTCTTCGCCGTCTGACAAAGCTGCCGAATTATTTTTTCACTTTGGTCCGGTAGGACGAACTATTACACTTCAAACCGAGCGGCCAACACTGGCGTTATTTCGAACGGTTGACAAGTGGCTTTCGGGACCTGATGCGGCGAATAGTATTGCGCCAGATCATATGGCTGAGGTTAAGGCAGGAGTGCTACCGCCAGAATCAGTGCTTCGCGGAATGTTCATTGCTATAGCCGAAAAGCGGCGCTCGGTCCCAGTACTCACAAAATACATTAAACAGTTAGACTCCCAACGTGCACCAGAGATAACTGCTGAATTGCGTGGTCGAGTGTTCGTTGGGCGACAGGCGCTTGGTATTGCTTCTAATTGACTTTTCGAAGTTTGGCAAAAATTTTTTGTCGGGTCTCTTTGTTGCCAAAAATGTGCCACAGAGCAGGGCCAAAACTTAATACAACCACTAGTCCCATAATGGGTAGTAGATAGTGGTCAATATTATGGATGCGATTCCCAAGCAAGTAACCCAGCAAGCTTACTCCAGCCCCCCATAAAGTGCCGCCAACAATATTGTAGGCCATGAATTTTTGTCGTGACATACTACCAACTCCAGCAACAACAGGGGCAAAAGTGCGGACAATGGGCACAAAGCGAGCCATGATTATAGTTTTGCCTCCGTGTGCCTCGTAAAACGCTTCAGCTCGTTGTATGTACTCCTGTTTGAATAGAATGCCGTCTTTTTTCTTGAAAAGACGTTTACCGGCGCGTTTGCCAATGCTGTAACCAACATTATCGCCGACTATAGCAGCAGCAATGACAGCTATTAGAAGCAACGGCAAAGGGAACATTCCTTGACTTGCAAAGAAACCAGCACTAAAGAGTAAGGTATCGCCAGGTAAGAAAAAACCAATCAGCAGACCTGACTCTGCAAAAACAATAGCCGCAATTAACAGAATCCCACCACTTTGTATCAACTGATCAACGTTTAACACTCCACTAATAATACTGTTATAAGCTCGCCGAGTCCATAGTGCAAACAACAACTATTTACCAGTGACAGTACGGGATGCTTCTGATAAAATATAATAGAACAATAAGCAATAGGGGACAATTTTGAGTAACGAAAATATTACGTTGATATTAGAAA
>CAZJME010000034.1:0-7752 GCA_964547235.1 uncultured Candidatus Saccharibacteria bacterium | reverse complement strand
CGCTTGATTCGCAGACTCTCGCGTAAATCGATTTCTTGGTCAGTAACTTTACCGCGAGTACCACTACTGGGCTGATGAATCATGACTGTAGCATTCGGAAGGATAATACGCTTTCCCTTGGTTCCAGAGCTAAGCAGAAAAGCTGCGGCAGAAGCCTGTACGCCAATTCCAACGGTTTGAATGTCATTGCTGACATATTGCATGGTGTCATAAATTGCCAGCGCGTCGTAGACACTACCGCCGGGGCTATTGATGTAAAAGTATATGTCCTTTTTCGGATCTTCAGCCTGCAAGAATAGTAACTGAGCAACAATTAGGTTGGCGGTGTGTTCATTCACATCACTACCCAAGAACACAATGCGATCTTTTAAGAGCCGAGAGTATATGTCATAAGCGCGTTCCACGCGACCATCGTTTTCGATTACGGTAGGTACAAGAATGCTAGAAGTTGAATTTGTCATGGTAGTGATAGTATAGTCGCTAAGTTGGCACTCGTCAAGCTAGAGTGCTAGCAACTTCAAACCCACCTTCGTGCCACATCGACAAGACACGGTTTCACTATTGTTGGTAGCCTTTTTCCAGTTAGCACTCTGCAGCCGTTTCAACTTCGCCTACTGCGCTGCGAGTTGCCACGACGAGTGATCGGCTTAGAGTAAAATAGGTTGACGTTCTTATTTCTTAGTAGCGTACTCGGTCAGCTTAGCCAAAACTTTTTCGATTCGAATACGTGAAGCGATGTCTTGCTTCGCTTCTGGTTTGTCTAGTTCTGCCTGCATAGCGGGATCTTTGTACTGACCTTTTAGCAGTTGCATACGGACTTCCAACTCCTCGGGTTCGACAACGATGCCTTCGGCGTCACCTATGGCGCCTATCACAATACCAACTTTCACCTGTTCGGCAGCTGATGCTCGGTTACGCTTTCGATGCTCTTCCTCTGTCACTCCCTCGGCAGCTAAGTGCTCCTTCCAAGTTTGGCCACGGTACAGCAAATTTTGCTTCTCTTCTTCCTCAGCACGCAAAACTTGATCATCGATGACGTTTTCAGGAATTGCAACCTTTGTTTTATCGCTGATTTCTTTTAACAGGTCACTTTCAAATTGCTGATCCAGTTCACGTTGACGTTCAAGCGTGAGCTGTTTTTTGACGTCGTCTTTTAGGTGTTGCAATGAGGTGAATGGACCTGTTTTACGCGCAAAAGCATCGTCTTGTTTCGGTAAGGTCAATTCATTAGTGGTCTTAACGGTGACTGTAAACGTAACTTTTTTGCCTTGCAGCGCGGCTACCCCATAATCTTTAGGGAACGGAATAGTGAAACTTTTTGTCTGGTCTGGCTCCATGCCAATAATGTGATCTTCAAAACCGGGGATGAACGTATTGCTACCAAGTCGTAGCGTGTAGTCCTTACCATCGGCGCCGCTTACCGCTTCGCCTTTGCTGTCTTTGCCGCTAAAGTCAATGATTACCTCGTCACCTTTCTTGGCGGCTCGGCTGACGCTTTTTCGTTCGGCTGTGCGTTCAGCAAGTGACTTAAGAACGTCAGCTATGTCCTTGGCGCTCACTTTAGCAGTTTCTTTGTTACGCTTAATCTTCTTGTAATCTGGCAAGTCAATTTTGCCGAGAACATCGACTCGTATCTCAACTTCGACAGTTGTGAAGGGTACAAACTTTTTGAGATTAACTTCGGGTTGGCTGGTGGTTCTCAGGTTTTCTTTGATAACCGCTTGGGAATAAAAGTGATTGAGAACGTTGTCCAAAAACTCAGTTTGCAAAAGCTGTTGGTCAACATGCTTTTCAACCATTTCGAGAGGTGCTTTGCCCCCACGAAACCCAGAAATTTTCAAGTTGGCAGTATTGAGACGTTGCAAAGTAGCACGCTTGATATTCTGCAATGTTTCAGCATCTGCCACGATGTTGAGAGTGACGTTAGTATCCGAATTGTAGGTAAGTTTTAGCTGCATAAGGGGTCAGTATACTGGATATCGGCTGGAAATGCGAGCATTAGTTAGCTCGACTATCAAGAACCTTGCTCACGATTCGTTCCAAACTAAGAGTACTTTCTTGCTCAGTTAACAAATTTTTGAGTTTGTACTGCTCGTTTTGTAGCTCTTCTTCGCCAATAAAAAGTACATAAGGGATTCCGAGCTTTACGGCCGTCTTGATCTGTTGGGCTATTTTACGACCCGAAGCATCAACGGCAACAGTCGCGCCTTCCTCGCGCAGCTTGGCAATGACTTTTTGTGCAGGCTTATAGACATCGCCGACCAATACAGCGTAAACTTCGGTGCTAGGTTTTAACTTAGGGAGCAGTCCGTGTGACTCTAGGAAATTGCGCATTGTAACATCTCCTGAACCAAAGCCAACGGTGGGTAACGGCTCCACACCAAATAACCCCACTAAGCCGTCATAACGGCCTCCGCCCGCCATAGACCGATTGTTTTCTGGATCGGTATCGGTCAGTTCAAAGACGATACCGGTGTAATAGTCAAAACCGCGCATGATAGTAATATCAAACAGTGCGTTGTTTACTCCGGTGTCTTGAAGTGTCTCCAGCAACCGCCTAAGCTCTTGTGCCGGCTCTGATGAAAGCACTGCGTCTGGTAGTTCCATTATAGTTTTTGCTTCGAGCAAGCTCAGCAATTTGTCGCTTATACCGCTTTCGCGTTGGGTGGGCGTAATCATAGCATCGGCCTCGGCCACAAACTCGGCATGGGGTATTTTGTGCATGCGGTCAATCAATTTCGACAAGGTGTTTTGCTGTACACTATCCAACCCAAGGTAGTTGTCCATGACAAATGTCATTAACTTTCGACTGTTGATACGTATCTCATACATGCTTGGCGTGGCGCCAAAAGCTTTCATGATTGCATCGGCAACCAAAACCATCTCGTGCTCTGCAGAGCTGTCGGAGACGCCAAAAAGATCTACATTCAGCTGCCAGTGTTCACGCAAGCGGCCACGTTGCGCACGTTCGTAGCGCCACAAGTTTGGAATACTGTACCAGCGAAGTGGGTAAGGCAGCTCTTGCCGTTTGGCAGCAACCATACGACTGACGGTGGGAGTCATTTCGGGGCGGATAACGACCTCACGACCCCCTCGATCGGTAAAGGTGTAGGTCTGTTCATTTACTATCTCTTCGCCGGTTTTAGCTTTATACAGCTCGAGGCTTTCCAACATAGGTGCATCGTATTCCTCGTAACCAAAGCGCTCTACCGCGTTGCGCCAAGTATCAAGAATGTATTTTTGGATACGCTTATCTTCCGGATAGAAGTCTCGCGCACCTTTGTAAGGTTTGGTTGAGAGTGTCATATGCTTCATATTGTAACGCATTATGGTTCTTGCATCGTTTTGCTCGCTTATATAATTCATCAGATTACTCCTAATATCTTTGGTTACTGCATATAACAAAAACGCCGGGCGACCCGGCGTTGAAGTGTCTTTTGGACAATAGCTAACTAACCGCGTCGTTCCGGCAAAATATGCAGTTGATGCTGGTTAGAAAAATATACCATGTATAAACAATAGCATAAAACGACAAATAAACAATCTTTTTCAGCTAATCTTCAGGGTGTACACTAAACGCATTATGTAAGCAAGGAGCAAAGTAATGCCAACCGAAAAAACAAAGTTACCCAGTGCGTTTTCACTATTTAATCCCAGCTGGGAAGCTGTGCAGCGTAGCTTGCCGGTCTTCGGCATTCTGTACCTCTTGCCGTTAGTAACGGCTCTGAGTGGGGCTTTTAATCGTCCTCAGGGTAGCGGAAAGCAGGCAACCATAGTAAGTGATGGACTGTTTGGCGGCTGGTCTCCTCTGGCTATCGGGACTGTTGTTGGAACTGGTCTCATTGTCCTTCTTATAGGCTTGGTTATCGGTATCATTATTCAAGCCATGCTCCAGGTTGCAGAGTTCGAGGCTGCCGAGGGCAAAAAATTGGAGTTTGGACAGGTTTGGCAACGCTCAAAGCCACTCATACTTCGTCTCTTTGGTCTGTCATTGCTAACCGGGCTGATAATAGTAGGAGGGTTTATTCTATTGATTGTTCCCGGACTCATTTTCCTTCGTCGCTACTTTCTTGCTCCTTACTTTCTGATAGACAAAAACCTGTCCATTACAGGGGCGCTAAAAGAAAGTGCAAAAGCAAGCAAACCTTACGCTGGCGCAATCTGGGGTCTAATAGGTGTGGGCATCCTACTGAGCCTTACAAGTATCATCCCAGTTGTTGGAGGTTTAGTATCCTTCGTTCTAGGCGCAGCTTACTCAGTAGCCCCAGCACTTCGCTATGGAGAAATAAAAAAAGCGGGTTACTAAGCCAAACTTTTCGGTGAGTTTTTTCGCCAACACTGACATATTTTGACAAATATATTGGGCTAAACAAGCCATGTGTCATAAGTAAATACAGTTTTGGTTTTTCTGCATAGGTGGAGTAACAGATAAAGAATGTCTTCAATCCTGCACCACCGCCATGATGTTGTTTTTCAAAGTGGCAGAAACGGCGTGGCCCGGCGACTCAATCGTTCAGGAATATCTTTTGTTTTGACGATACAACACGAACCTTGCCACCCAGTGGCATCGCAATCTGTGGGTCAGTGTGTCCAAAGTCTACATTCTGCACAATCGGCATGTCTTTGTTGTATTGCCGCACGACATTAACAACAGTTTCTCTCTGTTCATTTCTGTATGCAGCTTTTTGTTCAGTGTTGTTCTGCTTGTCAAACTCCCACGCCTTTGGCCGCCCGACTAGCAGTGCCTGAAACTTATCCAGCCAGCCACGCTCGCCAAAACCTGTCAGCAGATATTCGATAATCCAATGCTCGGGTATGTCCTCGGCTGTTTCAAGCAAAAGTATTGCGCCGTCTATGTCCTCTTCTCTTGGTAGGTATTTGGCGGTGGACGACTGGACGATTAGGCTTTCAACGCAACCACCCCACAATACACCCTCTGCGTCCTTGTTGCCGTTCCATATTAACCCGTCGTTTGGTTCTAGTTTGCGCTGTTTGGTCAAGTTGTCTTTAACAGACCAGTCCAAACCCTCATCGTTGTATTCGGTGGCAACTTCCAGTTCAAACTCGCCCTCGTCAAATAAGGCGTGTTTGATTGAGTTTATTGTTATGTCAAACATCGCAACATTCATTCCGAGTTGGTTCATCACGCCACCGCCGTAATATGACGGTAGACCTAGGTTCCAGAGGAAATTGTGCAGGTGTGTATTGTCGCTGTAACCAAAAAACGGTTTTGGGTTATCAAGAAAAACTTGCGGGTCAAGGTACTTAATGAGTTTTATTTGGTCAGACCCGCCAATGGACGCAAAAACCGCTCTGTTTTTTGGATCGGCGAATGCCGCCATAACATCTCTAGCCCTATCCTCGAGTGAAGCACTCATCACTCTAGTTGTCGGGTATTCTATAGGGTTTAGACTGAAAACATCTTTGAGTCGCTCAAGTCCTAAATCTTGCACCCACGGAAAGATAGCGGGCAAACCCGCTGACGGCGAAATAACGGCGACTTGGTCGCCTTTGTGGAGTTTTGAAAGTTCTTGGAACTGTTTCATACTGTTTATATTTTAACAAACAGCTAACAGGTTAGCCCTGAGCCACGCCGTTTCTGCTCTTCCAGCGCAGCCAACCACTTTTCAGCTAAAGATGGAAATTCGGCGGGGGAAATCTCAAAAATAGTGAATGTCGAGTCTGGTGTCTTTTTACAACCAAGCTCGAACCTATTTTGAAGAAAACTGCTGAAAACTGTAAGGCGGCGGCCAAAGCCGCCCCGCCAGCCCCGCCTTTTGATTTTTTGAGATTTCCCCCGCCGAATTTCTTTTTTTGAATTTGGAAAAAGTCGGGTCTGTCGGGTTTGCTGCGCTTTAGCTCATGTCTATTTTGAACTCATTATCTCAAGATAATGTGGGTTGTGCATGATGCCCAAAACGTTGCCGAATGGGTCAACTACTGACGTGGTAACAAAGCCGTTACCACGGTCTTTGGGGGCTTCGAGTTGTTCGGCGCCCATGGATACAAGCTTTTTAAGAACCTTTTGTATATCATCGACTTGCCAATATACCACTACACCTGACGGATCTTTGGGAAATGACATTTGTGGTGCATAGTTTCTATCGATTATACCGACTTCGGTCTCGTTATCACCAATGCGAAACTCCGCATAGCCCGGTTGTGAAAAGTACGGCTTCGTTTCTAGTAGCTCACCGTACCATTTGACTGCCGCCTGATGGTCAGCCGCCCACAAACTAATTGTTGCAATTCCACGTAGTATCTGCGTCATTATGCTTCCTTTCTACATAAACTAATACTCGTATAATACAAGGTGGCATGAATGATGTATTACAAAAATCCGCAGCTAGCAATGAACCACGCGGCCGACTCGATCCAGAGAGCTTTCGGCAAAACATCAGTTTTCGGACATATGCACCACCACCAGATTTAGGGTTGTTTATCGAACTTTTTTGGATTATTAGGTGGGATAAAATAGGCGCTCAGCCGTACATCTCAGAGCAAGTGATGCATCGTCAGTATGTCGATGTTTTTATTTCAGATCAGTTCTCCGGCATACAAGGAACGTTTCGGGCTACTCGCATATATACTGCTACCGGAAGCGGCAGAATCATCGGTATTCGGTTTCGGCCTGGGGCATTTCATACTTTTTGGCATGGACAGCTTGCAGATACGCTCGATAAAACGCTCAATATCCAACTTGTATTTCCCAAAGTCGATGAGCAATATATAGCAGACATCCTATCGCTCAGCGACGAGGCAGCGTTAGCCAAACTAGCGAAGCTGGTGCGGGCTAAACATGCTGGGCTTGACCCCAACATTAATCTCATAAACGATATTATCGCAGCCGTCGAAATAGATACGAGCTTGCAGACAGTCAAAGCTGTCGCTCAACATTTCAATAAGAGCGAGCGTTGGCTACAGCAACTCTTTCGAGAATATACGGGGATTGGGTTGAAGTGGCTGCTCCAGCGCAGCAAATTGCTCATAGCAGCCCAGCATATCCGTGATAGTGGTAATCCAGATTGGGCAGCCATCGCCTATGACTGCGGCTACAGCAGCCAGCAGTACTTTATTACTGATTTTAAGCGTGTACTTGGTAAGACGCCTCGGCAATATAAGCATTCGTTGCTTAAGTAGTCTATAGTAATAAGTAGTATGAAACCTGAACTGCCTGTCTTGTCATTTACGTCTGTTACTGAACTGCACGAGTGGCTCGAGCAAAACCACGCCACTTCGGCGGGCATCTGGCTTCGCATCTACAAAAAGGGCGCTGGCGTAGCCAGCGTAACATTCATGGAAGTGCTGGAGGAGGGGTTGTGTTTTGGTTGGAGCGAAAGCAAACGCATCAAAGGCGACGACATATCGTATCTCCAACAGTTTACGCCTCGTCGAAGCAAAGGCACGACCTCAAAACGCAACCGTGAGTATACTAGGCGCCTAATTGCAGAAAACAGAATGACGCCGGCCGGTCTCAGAGCTCTAGGCATTGAGCAGCCTCAGAGCGAAGCCCCAACGCCTCTGAGCTAAAGCGCAGCAAACCCGACAGACCCGACTTTTTCCAAATTCAAAAAAAGAAATTCGGCGGGGGAAATCTCAAAAAATCAAAAGGCGGGGCTGGCGGGGCGGCTTTGGCCGCCGCCTTACAGTTTTCAGCAGTTTTCTTCAAAATAGGTTCGAGCTTGGTTGTAAAAAGACACCAAAAATGGACAAAAATTGGAAATGCGGCGCTCAGGCGCCGTTTTTTCTTTG
>CAZJME010000033.1:0-7913 GCA_964547235.1 uncultured Candidatus Saccharibacteria bacterium | reverse complement strand
ATCTTGTTTTGAGCACCAGCTTTATAATTTTTCGTAAGGAAGTTGTAGGTATTTGGGCTGGTCTGTTTGTGAGAGCCATTGACCGTGTAGTGGAAGGTCCCTGTAGAGACATCTTGCTGTGCGCTAACGAGCTCGGTGATATCCATCTCACCGTAATCAGGCCAGCTGCCGGCACCGGAGCCACCAACCAACCAAAAACCCATCCAAAACGGGTTCCCTTGAGGCATTTTGATACGAGCCTCTGTGTAGCCATATTTAAACTCAAATTTCAGCGAGCCTTCATTGGAACGAGTACTAAGCATTGCCGAGTTAAAGTAGTAGTTGCCATTACCTTGTGGATTCTTGCCGCACGCCTGACTTGGAGTCACGCGACGCGCTATCAACTGGAGATTTCCACCCCCAACTTGGGCATTTTCTGGCAAGAAACACTGGTCTTCTAGATTACCAGTGCCAAAATTGCTTTTTGGGTTGTTCCATTTCGAGCCGTCAACTGAGCTGCCGTTAAATTCATCGCCAAACGCAAGTTTACCGTAGCCCGCAGGCGAATTGTTATTGCCAACAATCGGCGGCTGACCGGTAGCAGCGTGCGTAATACGCAATACAATACCAATAGCAATGACGATCAACAGTAAAACGAGTGTTCGTTTCTTATTGAACCAACTTAGCGGGTTGGATTTGATTTTGCTAGACGAAACTACGCGAGCTCTGGAAACTGGTCGCTTTTTCGCCGCTGTCCGCACAGGAGCTTTCTTTGCTGGCATGAGTATAACCTTTGTTTATTTTAGTGTTATAAGTAGAGGTTAACACTTAGGCTTTTTGTCTGCAAGAATTTATCCACAGGTCATTAACAAGCTCCTCGAAACCTCAAGAAGTATGTGGGATAGCGATAGCTATTATAAAACTGACTAATCCCGTTTGAGCATCACCGTAAAGGCTTCGGCTGGAATATCAACTTTACCAAAGCGCTTCATACGTTTTTTACCCTTGGCTTGTTTGGCCAGTAGCTTTTTCTTACGAGAAACATCACCACCGTACAAATAGCCCGTCACGTCTTTGCGGTAAGCACTAATGTCCTCTCGGGCAATAAACTTGCCCCCAATGCCTGCCTGTAAACTAACCTGGAAGTTTTGTCTTGGAATCACCTCTTTAAGTTTTTCAACCGTAACACGTCCCAAACTTTGCGCCTCGGAACGATGCACCATGATACTGAGTGCATCAACCCGCTCGCCCGCGACATAGAAGTCCAGTTTGACTAAATCCTCAGCACGGTAGTCATCAAGCTCATAGTTAAATGACCCGTAACCGCTGGTAATACTCTTAAGCTGATCATAAAAATCGGTTAGCAAATTTGCCAATGGAGCCTCAAAAGTCACCAACGCCAGCTGAGCATCCACATAGCTTAGATTCTTTTGTAGCCCTCTTTTGCTAGAAATTAACTGAATCACACCACCCACATATTCTTTGGGAACGACCACCTCCCCTTTAATCCATGGTTCACGAATTTCCTGAATTTTGGCAGGATCAGGCAACTCTGCAGCCGATTTAATGTCCAATTCTTCACCATTGAGTAGTGTTATCTGATAATCGGTTGATGGGTTGGTGACCACGAGCTCGAGGTTATATTCACGTTCCAACCGCTCGCGAACAATATCCATATGAAGTAAGCCAAGAAAACCAACTCGGACACCAAAACCAAGCACTGGGGAGTTCTCGGGCGCAAACTGCAGTGCTGAATCGCTCAAACTTAGTTTATCGATAGCATCTTTGAGCTCTTGGTAATACTCATTGCTTTCAGGGAAAAACCCGGCGTACACGAAAGGTTGCACATCCTTATAGCCAGCGAGTGGCTCTCGCGCCTGCCGCTGGCTGAGCGTAACCGTATCGCCAACTTTGGCCTGGCGAGTACTCTTGAGGTTGGTGACGATATAGCCAATCTCACCGTCGTGAAGCTGCTTATCAGGTTTCATCCCAGGTGTCAGAGCACCTACTTCCAAAGCAATCCCGGCCGCTTTAGTAGCCATCATAGTAATCTCGGAGTTCTTGGGGATTTGCCCATCTACCACACGAACGTACAGGATCACCCCACGGTAGTCATCGTAGTAGCTATCAAAGATGAGTGCTCTGGTCGAGCCCTCGGGCTTGCCCAGCGGTGCAGGCACTTCAGCGATGACTTTTTGCAAGACCGCTTCTACGCCTTCACCCGTTTTCGCAGAAATAAGTAGGATATCTTCTGTATTACAGCCCAGAAGCGACACGACTTCCTTGCTCACCCGCTCCACGTCAGCGGCCGGTAAATCAATTTTGTTGAGAACAGGTATTATTGTCAGTTCTGCCGCCATGGCCAGATAGACGTTAGCAAGAGTCTGTGCCTGGATCCCCTGACTAGCGTCAACCACCAGAATCGCTCCTTCGCAAGCTTCGAGACTTCGTGAAACTTCGTAACTAAAATCAACATGGCCGGGAGTATCAATTAGATTCAGCTCATAATCCTGATAGTGCATCCGAACAGGAGCTAATTTGATAGTAATGCCCTTTTCACGCTCCAAGTCCATTTTATCGAGCAGCTGAGCCTTCATGTCTCGCTTTTCGACAGTACCTGTCAGCTCCAGCAAGCGATCGGCAAGCGTTGACTTCCCATGATCAATATGAGCAATAATGCAAAAGTTTCTAATGTGGTCCTGATTCATTGTTTGGCTATTATAACAGAGGTGGCCAAGACTTAGTAATCTATTCTAATCGGTTTGAGTATAATCTGACGAATCTTTTTTATAACTGGCTTCGGCTCGTCGAGGCCAAAGAGCAAAGAAAGACCGATGTGAACTAAAAAGGTGGCGCCTGCTATGGAAGCAAGCTTGAAACCGAGCGTAACAAAGCCACGATCAGTAATCTCGAGCGGAAAGAGAGAGACCATCATAAAGGCCGTCATGACACTAAAGCCAGTCACCGAAACAATTCGCCCGATCGATTCCCAAAAGGCAGCGTTTAATAGGTAACGATCCCTAATGAACATGATGGAGAGCAACAGCAGAACTTCAACCAACGCGGTAATAGATTGCGCCATAGCCAAGCCAGCAATGCCGTATGAATTTGAACGAGCCAGACTGAAGGCCAAGAAAATATTGAGGGCGATTGAAAATAGCGAAACGAACAATGGTGTTTTAGTATCTTTTTGTGCATAAAAATAGCGCGACAAAATACTATAAACGATACGAAATAGTATAGCCAAGGTGAGATACCCAAAGATGAGCGACACTTCGGGAGCAACATCACCAAAGAGCAGGCGTGCCAAGTAGCCACGTGCAAAATAGCACACCACAACAACCGGCAAGGAAATCCAGATCATTAAACGCAGGACTTGGAAGAATTCGCGGTGGAATAAGTCCGGACGTTTTTGCGCCAGTCGATCCGCTAAACGAGGGAAGGCGGCCGTTGCAATAGCCGTTCCAAACAACATCACCGGAACATTCTGTAGGGTGGTAGCAAAGTTATAGTAACTGACCGGCCCATCGCCAAGCGCCTTGGCGCGGTTGGTTTCGACAATACTGTTGATGGAATCAATGCCCTGATCGACCGAGCGCGCCGGTAAGGCCCGCATGACTTGACGAAAATCTGCCGATTTAAAATTAATCGTTCGTTTATAGCGAAAGCCCAATCCCCACATGCCCAAAGCCGCAACCAGTAGCTGTATGAAAGCTCCGATAAAAGCACCCACACCCAGCCCTACGATGCCCAACCGATCTTTAAACATATAAATGCTGGCGATAATGGACAAGTTATAAAATAGTGGCGCAATGGCATAAAAAAAGAACCGCCCAAACGTTTGCTGAACACTGGTAATAATACCTGAGAGTGTAAAGAACAATGGGTTGAGCGCTATTAAACGCATGATGGTCGTAGCTTGGTCCAGTTGTATCGGACTAAGCTTGGGCGCAACCACGTAATGCAGTAAGGGTCGAGCCCACACAAAAATAATTCCCGCCACTACGAACATTACGAGCGTAAGGAGATTGAGAAGACTGCTCGTAATCTCCCACATGCCCTTTTTGTCATTTTTATGAAGTCGATCGGCCAGCACCGGCACAAAGGCAACTCCGAGCGCTCCTGCGGCAATAGTTAAAAAGAAAAAATCAGGAATCTGAAAGGCGGCAAAAAAGGCGTCGGTACTGCCTGGATTATGCACCGTAAAATTGGTGCTCACTAAACGGTTGCGGAAGAAACCAAGAACCTGACCGACTAAAGCAACCACGATAAGCAACGTGGCTGCGCCGCCCAACGAGATTTTTTTATTTGCTCGAGTAAGAATACGATTCACTAACTATTATTATAGGGTGCGAATTGCCAGCGGAAAAGACCAGAAATGATATTTTTAGTATAAAGCCGCTTCCTTCGGCATTACTGAGTCTTTAAGAACAGCCAAAACTTCGTCAGCCTCCACTGTTTCCTTCTCAATCAGTTTAGCTTTAAGTTCTTCGAGCTTTTTCTTATTATGTTGGATGACTAGGCGAGCCCGACGACCGGCTTCGGTAATGAGGTCTTCAACTTCATCATCAATGACTTTTGCTGTCTCATCAGAATATTGACGCTCCTGAACTAAACGATCCAGCATGACGCCTTCTTCTACATGGAAAACTTGATCGCGTAACTTCTTGCCCATGCCCTGATTAATCACCATATCGCGCGCCAACTCGGCCGCTTTCTGTAAATCATTACCAGCTCCAGTTGTAACTTGATCGTGTCCTAGCATCACCTCTTCGGCGATACGACCGCCTAGCATACGAGCCAAAATATCCTTGTACTCAACGATGCTATGGTAGCTCTTATCCTCGGGTGGTATAAACCAGGTAACGCCGCCGGTACCGCCACGCGGTATAATGGTTACTTTATGCACCATGTCGCTGTCGGGCAATACGTGGCCTACGATAGCATGACCGGCTTCATGATAGGCGGTGATCTCTTTTTCTTTCTCACTCATGACTTTGCTCTTACGCTCTGGGCCAATGGCAACTTTCTCAAACGCCGCCGTGACATCATCTTGAGAAATTACTTTCCGGTTATGCCGTGCGGCAATGATCGCTGCTTCATTCGCGATGTTTGATAAATCGGCACCCGAAGAACCAGCGCTTTTGGCAGCAAGCGCATCTAGGTCAACATTATCGGCCAATGGTTTTTTCTCAAAGTGAATCTTAAGAATTGCTTCGCGATCTTTACGATCCGGCAAGCCGATATTGACACGACGATCAAAGCGACCAGGACGCAGTAACGCCGGATCAAGTACGTCGGCACGGTTGGTCGCAGCCAAAACAATAACATTCGTACCCTGTTCAAACCCATCCATCTCAACAAGAATTTGGTTCAAGGTTTGTTCACGCTCATCATGCCCACCGCCCATACCGCTCCCGCGACGACGCCCGACGGCATCAATCTCATCAATAAAGATTATACAGGGACTGTTTTTCTTAGCCTTAGCAAAAAGATCACGAACTCTGGACGCCCCCACGCCAACAAACATCTCAACAAATTCGGAACCTGAGATACTAAAGAATGGTGCGTTGGCTTCGCCGGCCACCGCTCTAGCCAGCATAGTTTTACCCGTACCAGGAGGACCTACCAACAGCACTCCTTTGGGAATTTTGGCACCGACCGATTCAAATTTCTTAGGGTATTTTAGAAATTCAACAACTTCTTGCAGGTCTTGTTTAGCCTCGTCGCTACCAGCAATATTTTTAAAGACAACTTTGTCTTTCTCGTTGCCGTAAAGGCGAGCTCTACTCTTACCAAAGCTCATAGCCTGATTACCCTGTCCTTGTGCGCTTCGCAGCATAAAGAAAAGGACAACACTAATAAGCACCACTGGTATTACCCCGCTAGCTAAACTCAACCAAAACCCGCTGCTGGTGCTTGTGTCTTTCACGTCAACATCAACATCGCGATTCTTCAGCCCTTGTTCATAAATACTCGAGCCTTCTTCCTTGTGCGATACTTCACTCGCTTTGTCCTCGCCCTTTTTGGTGATTTCCAAAGTATTGCCTTTGATGACAATCTGTTTTACATCACCTTTGTTTGCCCTATTGATAACATCCGAGAAGGATACTTCCTTGAGTTTACTGGGCTGACCAACGGCGGCAAAGGCAACAAGACCCATCAAAATAAGCAGCGCGATAAAACCAACATTTTTTACGCCTTTTCGCCCGCCCCCTCCCGGAGACTGGCTAGTTCGAAACGGTTTTTTATCCATGTTCGACTATTATACCGCGACTGTAGTGCGAATACTAGCGGTCGCGAAAGACGAGTGCCAAAACGTCAGTTCCAGCCAAAAGCCGGTGGTTGGCATCGACATCTACTTGCTTACCCGGCGGAAGAGTCTTGGCTACAGTTACTAAACGCTCAATAGTTTTAGTGTCGAATTGTCGAATATTATGACTGCGCAGCCACGCTGCCATCAGCTCCTTGGCAACGATGTGCGGCAACATGCTGAAGCTATTTCTATCCAAGGTCTGTCTAGATGGTTGCGTATGCAGCAACAAAAGAAGGTTATTATCGATCGTACCGTTTAATGCCCTAACATGTCGAGCATAGGTCAAGAGCTGCTTGCGCTCGGCTTCGGTGATACGTGGAAGCAAGATGCGACGAATATAATTCCGCAGAAGTCGAATATCCTGGTTTGTCGAATCTTCGCGCCATACCAAACCTTGTTCGGCAGCATACTGTCTAATCTCTTTTTTTGTTATTTGCAATAATGGTCGTCGCAACTCACGTCGATCGCTCAAAGAACTCAAGCCCTTACGACCAGTGCCCCGCAAAATATTTATGATCATGGTCTCCAAAAGATCGTCTTGATGATGCGCGGTTACTAACGCATCCGCTCCCGAGATTTGCTGAACACGCTTTAAAAAGTCGTATCGATGTTTGCGAGCCACTGCTTCGCTTGTGCCTGCCCCAAGTTCGGCTCGATCAAACACAAATGGTACGCCAAGTTGCTTGGCCATCTTTTGAACTAGTTGCCGGTCAAGATGCGAATCATCACGAATGCCGTGATCAAAATGCGCAACGGTCAACTTTACGTCTGGCAGTTGTGCTAAAGCGTGCAATAGCGCAATCGAATCTACTCCGCCCGAAACAGCAACGACATAACTCCCCGGCTGCATTTCCACCTTCATGTGCTTATAATAGCACCTATGAAACGGCTGTATTATCTACGCCACGGACAAAGCGTGATGAATGTCAAAGCACGTTTTGCGGGTCGAACCAACTCTCGTTTGACTGGCATGGGCGAGGCACAAGCTCGCCTCGCTGGAGAGAAGGCCCGTAATATATCTTTTGACGTTATCATTTGCTCCCCCCTACTAAGGGCCAAAGAAACTGCTCGACTATTTGCCGAGGGGGCCAAGTTAAATCCAGCCATTATCAGAGCTAATCCCCTACTCGTAGAAAGAGACTTTGGCTCACTTGAGAAAACTCAGTGGATCGCCGGTTTAAGCCATAGCCTCATTGACAGTAACCTTCCTGAAGGCGTGGAACCGTGGAGCGACATGGTCCAACGGGCAAAAGAACTCCTAGCGTTTGTAGAAAGCCTACCGGTTGATAATGTGCTACTAGTCGGACATGGCAGCATAGGACGCGCTATCCGCTCTGTTGTTGAGCCAACGGCCGATGTTCATGCCGGCATACCCAACGCCGAGTTAGTCCGCTGGATTTGAGCTCATCTCAACCCAGCCGTGGCCCATGGCATCCTGCAAAAATATTATGTAATCTGCCAGAAGAGCAGGTTGAAATTGTTTTGGATCCACCTCTCCATCCCAGTCAAAGAGTATCGGCGGCTCCGCAACTTTGTAGCGGCAAAGGAAGCTGTAGTTTGCCGGTCCCGATACAACACCATATTCATGAAAGCCGAATGCGAAGGGCCCTGGATCGGG
>CAZJME010000032.1:0-7978 GCA_964547235.1 uncultured Candidatus Saccharibacteria bacterium | reverse complement strand
GCTGTGGACCGTTACACGTTTCGGGACACGCAAGTATTGAAGAATACAAAGACATGATTCGTATGACGAAACCAAAATTCTTTATCCCTATCTATGGTGACTATACGGCTAAACGAGCCCACGCCGAGATTGCTGTAGAAGAAGGAATACCTCGGCCCAACATTGTCAATGCTGATAACGGCGATATCATAACCTTGACGCCAGATAAAATGGAAGTCGCGGGAAATGTGCCGCATGGAACGGTTCTCGTGGATCAAACGGGCGCCATTGTCAGTGGCGTGGTCGTGAAAGACCGCCTCATGCTTGCTGAAGAAGGTCTCGTGGCGGTAGTGCTAACTATCGACAAGCGCAGTGGGGCGTTGCTGACGAGTCCTGACATCATCAGCCGTGGTTTTATCTATATGCGCGATAGCGAAGATCTCATGAATACTTTTCGCACCGAATTACGACGAGCTGTTCAGCAGCGCTTTAAGCGAATTGATTTAGATCGCTTCAAAGCGGAGTTAAAAGAACACGTTACGCACTTTTTGTTCGAACAGACCGGCCGCAGTCCTATCGTTATCCCAGTGGTAAACGTGGTGAGTGGCAAGGGCGGAGGAAATAGTAACGGTGAGAAGGATAAGGGTCGACCGCAGGCACAAGCGCAGTCAGATACTGCCGAGGACGTGCAAAAACGGTTTGCCCAAATGCGAGCGCAGCTACTGGGTCAAGACTCCAGAACAGACTAGGCATTGGTTAGGGTTGACATTTTAGCCTTTTTCTGATAATATTTTCTTGTTAACTAAAAAACAAACATGGACGCTACTACCCCTACGATCACACAACCCACACAGCCGGAACCTGACTTTGCTCATATGCAGACAGCCATAGAAGCTGCCCGTAGAGCCGATCTGCAAAACGCTATGGCTGGAGCGCCGGAAGAGGGTTCAGAGGAGGCCTGGGATGCTTTTACTAATCCAACACAGCAACAGTCTGACGTTGGCAACGCCGTTGAGCAAAGCATTAGAACAGGTGCAGAGGCGCTACTACCTGCCAAAGAGCTTGCTGCTAAAGTTGCCGCTCTAGCAACGCCGTCGGTGACCACCTTAGAAAAGATCGCCGAAAAGACGCCAACACCTCCGCCCGAGGAAACGACAGAAGCGCAAGCAAGTTGACAGGTGTTGTAAAATTTGCTATAGTAGCTTTATGATCGATATTCCAAATTCTGAGCCTCAGCACATTAGTGAGATACTAGCCGAAGGCGTTTTGGTTGGTGGACCTGATGCAGAACGTCGAGCAAAAGTCATCGCAAAGGACTTGGTGAGCGAGCATGCAGGATTACAAGCAGAACGGGTAGATTTAGCGAAACATGCAGAGGAGACAGGCGACCCAGCGCTTGGTCCTGTTCTTACGGGCTTAACGCAACAGCAAGTCATCGTGCGGGCAGAGATGGGACAAAAAGGGGTTGATCCATGACCATGCTGCTTTCAATCATGCTTGGCAAGAAGTACGCCTTGCATAGTATGGAATGGAAGTGCGCGGTGAGTCGGTACTTCAATAATTGCCGCCATTTCATTAGAGGATTTTTGGTGCGCTCAGCCTTGGCAAACGGCGCTGACAAATAAAAACAGGGGTGCTATACTGGTAATGTAATGGCCAAAAGAAAAAGACAAAGTCGAAAAAAACAGGTCGCTGAAGAGCGTTCTACGTTCTGGCCTCTGGCCGGGGCGATCGTTATGATCTTAGTGGCAATTTTTCTATTACTCGGTGGATTCGGAACCGGCGGGCCGTTGCCCAAAGGACTTTTTGATGTTGCCTACGTTATCTTGGGCTGGGCAGCGTATCTGACACCAATTGCACTCGTGTATTTTGGTATCCTGAAGTTTAATAACGAAGATCGACGAATTCCTCTGGGAAACTTGGTCAGCATGATGGCGGCACTTATCTTGTCGGCCGCATGGCTGCATGTAGCGTTTAGTACTAAAGATGTTGTTGGTGCAGTTACCGGTGGGCATGGCGGGGCAGTTGGTAAAGTTTTGGGCAATGCTGTCCTGACCGCTGTCGACAAAATTCCAGCGGCACTTATGTTCTTTGTTTTTGCTGTGTTGGCATTCTTTTTTGCCTTTGGCGTTTCGCTTAGCGTTTTGTTGCGTTTGGGCGATCTATTTCGTCGCCCTGAAAGCGATGAAGAAAGTGAGCTTAGTGCCCTCAAGGCCCATGCTAGTGACCACGCTTTTAAGATGAATGAAGGTGTGCCGGTAGAGCACCACGGCAAAGGTGCGCACCTTAGTAGTTTTAGAAATTCAGCACAAAAGATGACCCCGAGTGAGGAGCACAGTGCGCTTACCGCTGCCAGTGATCCCGATTGGCAGCTACCATCGACTAGCTTACTGAGCCATAAGCAAGACAAGGCAGACCCGGGCGATGTTGAAGGAAATGCTCGTACCATCAAAGAAACGTTCGAAAATTTCAGTATCGGTGTGGAGATGGAGGGTGCGAATATTGGACCGCGCGTCACGCAGTACACCCTAAAACCTCCAGCTGGCACCAAACTTACCAAGATCACCCAGTTGGAAGACAACGTCAAACTGGACTTAGCTGCTACTTCAATTCGTATGGAAGCACCGATCCCAGGAACGAAGCTGGTTGGCATAGAAGTTCCGAACCGAAGGTCAGCAACAGTACGCATTGCTAGTTTGCTCGAGTCAGGCGACTGGAAAGATCAGAAGAGTCCACTTTCATTTGCGATCGGTAAGGATATTGGCGGTAATCCAGTTATTGCTGATTTAGCAAAGATGCCCCATGTGCTTGTAGCTGGTCAAACGGGTTCGGGTAAGAGTGTCATGATCAACACCATTCTAACAAGCCTACTGTACCGTAATAGTCCTGCCGATCTTAAGCTTATCTTGGTTGATCCTAAGCAGGTAGAACTTAAGCCTTATGATGACATTCCGCATTTGTTGACGCCGGTTATTACTGAACCGGAGAAGTGTATTAGCGCGCTCAAGTGGACGGTGGCCGAGATGGAGCGCCGCTACAAAGCGCTGAGCGAGGTAAAACGCCGTAATATTATCGAGTACAATAATCTGAAGCAAGAAGAAGGCATGCCATATATCGTGGTGGTTATCGATGAGTTGGCCGACCTTATGATGATGGCGGCTCGTGATGTTGAATCGCTGATAGTCCGCATTGCACAAAAGGCTCGTGCTGTTGGTATTCACCTAGTGTTAGCTACTCAACGACCAAGCGTGAATGTTATCACGGGTCTCATCAAGGCCAACGTGCCAGCTCGCATTGCCTTTACGACTGTGAGTCAGGTCGACTCTCGGACTATCATCGACCAAATAGGTGCGGAAAAGCTTTTGAATATGGGCGACATGCTGCTTTCGACCGCTGACATGCCTAAGCCGAAGCGCGTGCAAGGTGCCTTTATCGAAGACGAAGAAACGCATAAGGTTACGGACTTTATCCGCGCGCAGCGTGGCCCGCAGTATGATGATGAGGTAGTCAGCCAGCCGGTGCAGCTGGATGGTCGTGGTGGCGTGGTTGCAGACGTTGATAGCGCAGATGAACCGCTGTTCCAGCAGGCTGTCGAGGTAGTGACACAAGCACGTAAGGCGAGTACCAGTTTACTACAGTTGCGCCTGCGCATCGGCTATAGTAAGGCGGCCCGTTTGATTGAGACGATGGAAGGGCGGGGGATAATCGGACCAGCTGATGGTTCACGTCCTCGCGAGGTCCTGGTAAATAGTGCCGCCGAAGTATTTAGCCCAGGGGGTGCTGGCAGCGAAGAGGCTCAAGACGTTTACGATGAAATTCCAGATGATAATTCGAAGTAACCAGATCGACCCCCCCATTAAATTATGCGTAATCCGATACGATTGTCCATAGTCCTAAGTACACGATGAGAAACAGCACTAACGTTGTTCCGATAGTAAGATCAAGGACCTGAACCACTACAAGTTATTGACAAAAATGCAATAACTTGCTATTGTACTGATATGAAAGAATCAAACACTACACAAAATCCAAATAAGCCAGGCTTTCTACGTCGTGGCCTCGCTTTAGGTACCGCCGCTGGGACTCTTTTGCTGCCGGCTGCCTGTACGGTAAATGGCGAAAAAGCAGAGCCAGTTACTCCCTCGACCTCGACGACAGAAATAACAACAACAACTGCTTCAGCTGAGGGGGCTCGGCCAAGCGAAGCCCTTGATCCAGCCTTAGAAGCTGCCAAACAAAAAGTTGGCGATTCATTGATTGCCATCTTCAAAAAGGCATACAGTGGTGATATTAGTGGTAATCCCGAGGGGGCGCTAAGTATCGAACGTAAGCCTGGTGAGCCAATCTATGAAGGTAGCAAGCAAAATAACTATGACGTTGTCGTTGCTGTTGATGGTAAAGAGGTTAAGATGTGGATGACAGCACCGGGCGAAGCTACTTCTCCTCGCTATGGTGAAGCCAGTGAGGTTGCAGTATATATTGCTGAACCAGGCAAAGGCACGCCTAATTCAGACAACCCCAACGGTGATCTATACGAAGGTGACGCTACCTGGAAGAAAGTGTATATCAAGGGCCAAGAAGGTCGAGTTGATGTGGTCGGTACTGCCGTCACTGGAGGTATGTTCAATTCACAGGAGGGGGATTTCATAGCTGTATCCCCCAGTGTCGAAGGAGGCATGGAAGCAGCGCAGGCTGCCTCTGGGGTAGTAGACCTAGCAAAAAACTTACTCGGTATTCAGTAAACTTCCAATCAACCGCCAACCCAATAAAGCCCTGCCCAGGGCTTTATTTATTGCTGAACAGATGGTACAATAGTCATACATATCAATTTCGGCTCGTATCCCCTAGTGAGTGCGGGCTTTAACCAGAGGAAGGAGACAAATGGCTCAGTATGAAATTGCTGTATTGTATCACCCCGATCTCGAGGTAGATTTGAGCAAGGCGGAGGTCAGAGTGCAAAAAATCTTTACCGATAACGGTGGTAAAGTAGCAAAAGTCGATAATTGGGGCAAGCGGAAGCTGGCCTACCCAATCGCCAAGCAAGAGCATGCCGTTTACGTGTTTTACACCGTAGATATGCCAGGGGAGATGGTAGCAAAAGTAGAATCTGCGCTCAATATCACCGACGAAGTGATCCGCTTTTTGATCACCAAACCGGATCTAAAGGCTATTGCCGAGGCCGAGGAAGCTAAAGCCGACAAAGCCAAAAAGGCCGCTGAACGAGGTGATAGCAATGAAGATAGTAAAGAAGGGGAGTAGTCATATACTGCTTGACAGTCCATGCAGGCAGGCATACCGTGTAAGTACATTAACTAAGGGACATAGTTCCTACAAGGAGGAATCGAGATGGCTCGATCATTCAACCAAGTAATTTTAATGGGCAACTTAACCCGTGA
Source organism: uncultured Candidatus Saccharibacteria bacterium (assembly GCA_964547235.1). Taxonomy (GTDB): domain Bacteria; phylum Patescibacteriota; class Saccharimonadia; order Saccharimonadales; family AWTP1-31; genus CAZHBD01. The sequence goes on along the minus strand of CAZJME010000032.1, from coordinate 2,603 downwards.
CCCAGAGTTACGGCAAACGCCCAATGGGCAAAATGTTTGCAGCTTTAGCCTTGCATTAAATCGAAGCTACAAAGGGAGCGATGGTAACTGGCAAGAGGCCACCGATTACGTTGATATAGTAGCCTGGGGCCCACTTGGTGAACGTGTTGCACAATATGTCACCAAAGGCCGTCCAGTGCTCGTCAATGGGCGTTTACAATCGCGGAGCTGGGAGCAGGAAGGCCAGAAGCGAAGCAAGGTCGAGGTAGTTGCTCAGGATGTAACATTCTTAGGCGGTCGGGGCGAGAGCAGTAGCAGTAGTGGCGGTGAGTATGATCAGCCTGCCCCTGCGCCCGTCAGTAAGCCGGCACTAAACAAAAAAGCTAAAGCAGACGATGTGGTCGTCGAAGACATTGGTGATGAGCCAATTAATCTCGATGACATCCCGTTCTAAGCAGCGCTTGCGCTGGCTTATGAGAGAACCTAAGTTCTCTCGTTGGACCTTCTGGAGTGAATCTAGATTTGCCGTAGGCAAAACGGTCCTGTTCTTTCCTTGAAAAGGGAAGGCTGAATAAACTATAAATTGTAGAAAGGATAAGGGCTAAGGAAAAAAGAGAAGCTGGCGCGGACGATTCATTCGGCCGCCCCGCGCGATGAGAAAAAGCGCAATTTTATCTCGTTAGCCCTACGCAAGAATATGGCAAAAATATTTAAACACCGAACCGATGTAGCCTATTTTGACTACAAGGATTTCAAAACCCTGCAACGTTATGTAAACGTGTACGGACAGATTGAGACTCGCAAGAAGACTGGCTTGACCGAAAGCCAACAACGGCATTTGGCGCGTGCTATCAAGCGTGCTCGACACATCGCACTCTTGCCCTTTGTGGCCAACAACTAGATACATATGAACGAGATTATCGATCGACTCTGGGAACGAGTGTACAGTGCAACACAGAGTCACTCAGCCGCTAAAACATTCGGGAGCTTCTTGTCGCTGCCGCCGCGCTTTGATCAAGATCTTCTTAATGATATCGCCAGACTTCGAGTTGTGCCCACCGAGGATCAGGCTGCGTTAATCGAGAAGATTAGAGGCTGTTTCTGTGTCGCTCGGACGACAGGGTTAATTGGCGAGAGTGATATCCTAGAGTTGTACCAAATGCTCGATACAATAGAGAAGGGAGAATGATTATGGAGGAAGTGCTGAAAACAGCAGAATTTATCCAGAATAAGCTACGCAGTGGTTACCTCGACGAGCCCGACCACGCTACTGCTAAGACTCTGGTTACTGAAGTAGAGAAGTTATTGGTCGAGATTCGTCAGCAAAAGCATCCACTGAGTCTCGAGAATCGTGTTAAAGAGATGATTAAGCATCTCGAATCACTAGTTGATGATGTGGTTATGGATTTTAGACATCGCGACGAGCTGTTAAAGCGCTCAGATCAAATGCGGCAAATGTTAAGGGAACTTGCATAAGGAGTGCTATGGCGTTAAATATTACCGACCTAAAAAAAGGACAGATATTCCAGATGGATGGCGTGCCGTATCGCGTCGTTGAGTATGCCCAGAAGGTTATGGGGCGTGGCGGTTCAATTGTGAATGTAAAGATTAAGAGCTTGCTCGATGGCAAAGTGCTCGATAAAACCTTTAAAGGAAACGAATCGGTTGAACCAGCCGATGTAAGTAATCAGAATGTACAATACTTATATAACGATAGCAGTACGTTCTATTTTATGAACGAAGAGACGTTTGAGCAGTTCGAAATTCCTTCTGCTATTGTCGGTGATCAAGCCGGATACCTAAAAGAAGGCGATGCTGCTCAGGCGCAATTGTTTAACGGTAGGGTTATTAACGTTGAATTGCCTAAAAACGTACCATTGAAAGTGACCTACGCCGAAGATGTGGTTAAGGGTGACACGACCAGTAGTGTTATGAAGGATGCTGAACTCGAGACCGGAATCAGGGTTAAGGTACCTGCGTTTATCAAGCAGGGCGACGTCATTAGCGTTGACACCACGACCGGAGCGTATCGTGAGAGAGTCAAAGACTAAAAACGTTTTTATTATCGTTGCCGAGATCGATCCAATGCGGGTTGGCAGGCCGTATCAGGCGGCACTGCATTGCACAGTTATGGACTGGTTCGTGACTGAGCGCAGTGTTCACGAAATAAGTAATCTTGTAGAGTGCGTGGCGGTTCAGGCTCGGCCATTCATTATTAAAGCGGGCGGAGAAGAAGATTTTGGTACGCCCGATAATCCTTTGCTAGTAAACGTGCTTGAGAATAATGAAGATCTATGGGCGCTACATAACGCGCTTCATAGTGAGCTTGCTAAGTTGAAGGTTAGTTACGTCCATCCGCAATATATTGGAAAAGGTTGGAGGCCGCATGTTACGACGCAGCATAAGACCCGTTCTCTACACGAAGGTCAATCGCACAAAATTTTGGCATTATATCTGATACTGGCAAAAGGAAATATAGAGCACGGGGATAAGATCGTCCAGGCTCGATTGGCATTATGTGATGAAACAGCGGCTTGATCAGGTAGTGGCTACCCAGGAAGGGCTGACACGCAGCCAGTCGGAGAGTTATATTAGGCTTGGGAAGGTAACTGTTGACGGCAAGG
>CAZJME010000031.1:0-7983 GCA_964547235.1 uncultured Candidatus Saccharibacteria bacterium | reverse complement strand
TTCTCGATTACATGTTTTATTCTAACGGTTGCGTTTGATGTTGGAACTATCGGCTACTTCAACCGTAAGCACTGTATACTAAAGTAGTGCTTAGTATCGACGAACTTCGCCAGCAAACTCTAGAGGTTCTGCGCAAGAACGACCATGGTGAATATACCATTCCTGCAAAAGGACTGTATGCACACCAATGGCTCTGGGACAGCTGCTTTATAGCTATAGGGCTCAGACATGTAAATATCGAACGAGCGCAGCACGAACTCAAAAGTCTGCTTCGCGGACAATGGAGCAACGGCATGCTACCTAACATCATTTTCGCCGGCGACCCGTGGTACAACCGAGATCGCAACATATGGCGTAGCTATTTGTCGCCCTTTTCGCCCGATGACGTCAATACGAGCGGCGTTACTCAACCGCCGATGCTAGCGGAGGCAGTTGTACAGATTGGAAAAGAATTAAAGACAGCGGAACGTCGTAGTTGGTACCAAACCATGTTCCCGGCTCTGGTGCGCTATCATTTATGGCTCTACGCTGACCGTACAACACCAGAGAGTGCTCTTGTAACCCTTATACATCCGTACGAATGCGGGCTCGATAATACGCCCTACTGGATAGATCAGTTGCATAAAATGCATTGGCCGTGGTGGGCCAGGCTTATAACGGCGACACATATTGACAAAGCTGCAACGCTCTTTCGCAGAGATACTCGCCATGTTCCAAGCGGACAACGCATGAAAAACATTGAGGCCTTACTGTACTACCACTGGATGACCAAAATCAGGCGTAAGCAATATAATGCACCAAGAGTTCTCAAAAGAGCCAAGTTTGCATTAGATGATCTGGCTTTTAATAGTATATTTATTCGCGCCAATGTTCACTTGCAAACCATTGCCCAAGAAATACGTCGACCTTTGCCGGCCGAGCTCATTACGAGCATGGCACAAACAGAAAAGGCCCTTGACGAACTGTGGGATGCCTACAAAGGTCAATACTTTTCTCGCAATGCACGAACTAAGAAGTTTGTAAGGGAGCCTACCATTGCAACCTTGCTGCCCCTGTATGCTGGTTGTATAAGCAAAGAACGTGCCGAAGATCTGGTCAAGTTACTACGAAACCGACATAGCTTTGGCGCTAACTTTCCTGTGCCGAGCGTGCCGTTTAACTCAAAGTATTTTGAAGCACACAGCTACTGGCAGGGTCCAACCTGGCTTAATACCAACTGGCTGATAATTGACGGCTTGCAACGCTATGGCTTTAAACAAGAAGCAGGTATTATTCGAGCCAAATCTTTACAATTGGTACGCGAAAGTGGCTGCTATGAATATTTTTCGCCAATAGATGGCACACCCGCCGGTGCTAAGGAATTCAGCTGGACGGCAGCCCTGGCGCTGGATTTTCTGGCACAGTCGAAGGCTGGATAAGCTGAACAAGCTCACCCCACCAGACGCGACAGTACGTTAGCACCGCACGCGGGTCACGCTCTACCCATTCTTGCCACGATTCTTCCGCTTCTTCCAACCCAGTTGTTTCGGCAACAGCGGCAATAGAGTCCATTGAGTACGGCCAAAACAGGGCGGCGCGCAAGCTAAAATCAACCGGATAGGCTAGTTGCCCCTCCCGTACTTGAGCTTCTGCCTCTGGTCTTGCCAGCGTACTCTCTCGCTGCAACAGGGAAACTTGAACGGTCGTGTAACGATGAATGGCTAGAGACCCCTCGACCGTTCCTAAGCTCGACGCCATATTTGCAGGTTCTCTCATGCCTTGAGATTACTCATCGGTCGATGGTTTATCAAGCGCTAGCGGATCAATCCCAGCGCTGCTGTCTGCGATACGCAAAATGTCCTTGTCTATCTTGCCGAGCTCTTTATGGGCATTATTATAATGCCCGACCGTAGTGCCGAGACTGTTGCCGAGTTTCTGCATAAACACTTCGTAGCCACTGAGGTGCCTACCTAACTGGCCGACTCTTTTTTGAATCTCCTTGGCCTGTTCTTCAATCTGCAGGCTTCTTAAACCCTGTAGTACCGTTTGCAAATAAGCCATAAATGTCGTAGGACTCACAATTATTACGTTTTTTTCGCGAAAGGCATATTCAATAAGATCACGAGCGCTGGTGTTAGTAACGCCTACTTTATTGATTAATAGATCGTAATATATAGCTTCACTCGGAATAAACATAAAAGCATAGTCCATAGTACCATCGTGCGGACGAATATATTTGGCGGTTTCGTCAATACGACTTTTTAAATCCGCTTTAAAGGCTTTTGCGATAGAGTCGCGCTTGGCTCCATCTTTTTCTTCAATAAGCCGATTATAATTTTCGAGGCTAAACTTGCTATCGACTGGTAAAAGCTTGCCCTTTTCCAGCATGATAACAGCGTCACAAATTAGATCCCTTCCTTGTTCATCTTTGCCGATTTTGTACTGCAGCTTAAAACGCTCTGGTGGCAAAACATTTTCTAATACTTGACTCAAGTAATATTCGCCTAATACGCCACGTTGCTTAGGGTTTTGCAAAACGTTCTGCAGAGTTTTCAGCTCATCCGCTACGTTAACAACACGCTTGTTCGTTTCGTCCAATTTTGTGAGTCGCGTGGTTACTTCAGCGATGAGTTTACTGCTCTCTTTGAATTGTTGCATAATACTCGACCTCATGAGTTCCTGATTTTTATCGAGACGCTCATTGATCTGGGTGTGCAAACTATCTTTAAGTTGAGTGACTGAGCTGTTGAGGTTAGTGAGGTCAGCTTTGAGGAGCTGGGTTGCGGCATCGTCCATCGGCTGCTGACGGCGAACAATAAGCCACGCCACAAGCGCCAAGTTAATGAGAGCCAATATAATTACCACCACGAGCATAGCTATATTGTACCCCAGAATAAGAGGTCAGACTATTCTGGAATATAATGATGCGCCAGCAAAATGGCACCGCCAACCAAAACAGCACCAAGAACCACTAAAGCAACCTGCCAATCTATCGCTTTCTTTGTGTTTCGTGAACTGTTGATGCTCGGAATGATGTCGCTCGCCGCTATATATATAAAAAACCCAGCAGTGGAGCCTAGCATGACAGCCAGCAGCTGCGAGCTGCTTTTAGCAGTGAGATAAAATAATGCAGTACCCATTGCGGTCACAATGATGGCGACACCGTGAACGCCAATGATCTTTGCTCTGTCTAGATTACGCTTTAGCAAGTAGCCCGAATCGGCTATCTCGCGTGGAATTTCGTGTAGCGCTACCGCAATAGTAGTAATTATGCCAGCGCTAGAGCTGATGAGAAATGCACTCGCAATGGCCGCGCCGTCAATAAAATTATGCAGCCAGTTGCCAGTTACCGCGAGTAGCGTAACAGGTTCTGCTTTATGAATGTGCGCATCTTTTGGTTCAAACTTCTCTTGACTGTGATGATGGAACCAATGCAGCCATCCTTCCAGAATAAAGAAAAAAATCACCCCTATCAGCGCAGAAAGCAATACAATTTGGGGTTGATAATGCTCGACACCATCGTGCAAAAAGTCTAAAAAAGCCGCCGAGAGCAAAGCGCCGGCAGCAAATGGGGTAGCGTATCGGGTTAACCACTTCAGGCTACGTTTATGGCTCAGCAAAACCGTGCTAGCCAAGAATACAGCTATGTCGCCGATCAACGATATCAACAGTACCAACCAGATTGATAGACGCATAATGACCTTTGTTTACTACACTATTATGCCAAACTATTGCACAAACTACCTAAAATAATGGAACCCCGATTGATTAATCGGGGTTCTTTGGAAGCCTCACACTTCCATATTTAGCTTATGCCTGCCATCACTTTTTTGCAAGCAATTTGGGGCCATAAACCAATAGTCCTATGGCACCTCCCAAGCACGCTCCACCGATGACATCTAGAAGGTTATGCATCCCAAGATAAAGCCGGCTAAGTCCAATTAGAAATACTCCAAGGAGCAACCATGGTCTGTGTCTTCGCGGCAGCAATGTTGCAAGGTAACAAGCCAAGAACACAGCGATTGTGGCATGGCCCGAGGGAAAGCCAAAGCCACCGTGCGTCAAGGTGTCCCGCCTTGCGATATCTGAAAATACAGCGTATGGTCGTGGACGCGCAACAAGCTGTTTTGCGATCTCGATGGCTAGTAAAACGAAAAAGCTACTCAACGCTAGCAAGAGGCCTTCACTAACGGATCTTTTCCAGACAACAACAGCGCAGCTGACTATCAGCGCCCAACCTGAGCCAAACTGCGTAATAACAAAAAACGCAGAGAGTAACCAGTGAGGCCAGGCGTACACCCACCGCAACAAAGCAATCTCGGAATCGAAAAACCCGCGCCGTGCAAAGATCCCGGCAACAAAAAAAAGCAGCAACAAAAGTATAACGGGAACTACTAAGCGTGGATTTTGCCATTGTTTAATCGCCACCCGTTTATGCATATGTCTATTGTAGCGTAGCGTCGGCGTTTAGTCAGTCTGCTCCCACGGTAAGTCATGTTTGCCAAAGTGGCCATAGGCACTTGTTTTCTGATAGATTGGCCGCCGTAGGTTTAACTTCTCTATTATGCCTTTTACACTAGTGTCGATTAGCTTGTCGGCAAAAGCTTCTATTTCTGCTTGGCTAACAGTTGCCGTGCCAAATGTATCTATTGTTTTCATGAGAGGTTTTGGATGACCGATGACATAAGCCAGGCCCACTTCACATTTGCTGGCCAGTTTAGCCGCAACGATGTTTTTTGCGATATAACGCGCAGCGTAAGCACCGCTGCGATCGACCTTACTTGGGTCCTTACCACTAAATGCGCCCCCACCTACTCTTGCATAACCGCCATATGTATCGACCACAATTTTTCGTCCTGTAAGGCCAGCGTCACTCTCTGGGCCAGGAATATGCCATAACCCCGTACCGTTCACAATTAGTTTTTTGGCAGGTAATTCGAAGCCATATTGTTCAAGCACTGGTAACACAATTTTTTCATATATCGCCGACGCAACAGTCTTTGCGTCAGTTTGCTCGTTGTGCGCAGTTGCAACGACTACGGTATCGATGCCCACCGGTTTTCCGTCTTCATAGCGGACAGTCACCTGGCTTTTGCCGTCAGGACGAATAAAATCAAGTTGCTTTTCGTTGCGCACGCTATCGAGTTTTCGAGTTAGCGCATGCGCGATGGCAATCGGCAGCGGCATCAACTCTGGCGTTTCATCAACCGCAAAGCCAAACATCATTCCTTGGTCGCCCGCCCCAGCATCATCACCCACACCTTGATCTATTTCCGGAGATTGCTCGTGAATATAGTTTTCTACAGGTGACTGGTCAGAAAAACCCCACGCTGGTTCTGTATAGCCCAGCTCGCGAACTGCAGCTCGGACAATACCCTCAAAATCAATTTGGGCGCCAGTTTTGATTTCTCCAAACAAGGCTATTCGGTTGGCACCCGAAACCGTTTCGATGCCCGCATGGCCATGTGGATCTTGTGCCAGAATAGCGTCCAAGAGCGCATCGCTGATGCGATCGGCAATTTTGTCCGGATGCCCCGCGGCAACCGATTCACTGGTAAATAATGTTGAAACTTTAACCATTAAAAAATCCTTTCTTGCTCCTTGGCCAGAAAGGATGAACGCATCATATCTTTCCGCCGGGGCGGCTAGACTTGGCACCTTATTCCCGATGGAACAGGTTGTCGGCAGGTCATAAAGCTAGATCTCTCGCTGCTCTCTGTATATTTTTAGTTGCTAACGCTACCAGCATAGCATAATAATTATGGAAGTAAAATCGACGTTGTACATTGCTAATGATTAATCCCGTCATAAATGCAATAACCTGTCCATGCGATATAGATCTGCAACACCCGTGCCACACAGACTACCAAAATAAGCTATGGTACCGTATAATCTTTATCTGTTCGACAGCTCTAATGGGGATTGGCCAAGCGGTAAGGCACTGGGTTCTGGTCCCAGGATCGGGGGTTCGAATCCCTCATCCCCAGCCAAATAAATTTGTTCAGAAATTTCAGCTCAAAATAAGTTACATCCTTGATAGGTCAAACAGACAACCAAACTTTTTAACTTGAACGTGTTGACACTAATCGTATCACCATGATACGATTAGTGCATATGGATGATACGAATAACAAGATTCTTCTCCTTTTCAGCCCAGAAAGCAACCTTAGTTCTTCTATGGTGCATCAAAAACTTGCCGACGCATCTTTGGTTACGGTTAAGCGCCGTCTGGCAGAGCTAACAAGACTTGAGCTGCTGGAATCAAGAGGGGCTGGTAGATCAGTAACGTACAGTCTATCTAAAAAAGGGATATTGCTGAGGCCTATTAATGTTGACTCGTATCTTAGCACTGATGTAGATAGTCGTAGTAGTAATACATCATTTAATTTCAGTCTTATTGATAAACCGTATGTTCCTCTGTTTGATAAAGAAGAATTAGCTGCGCTTGAAGCTGCTACTGCTATATATCACGCCAATGCACAAAGTTCAGATGAGGCTATTCATACTAAGGAGTTACTGCGTTTCATCATTGAGTTCTCATGGAAGACATCACAAATTGAAGGCAATACCTATGACCTTATCTCTACGGAGCGACTGCTTCGGTATGGTGAAAAGTCAAAAACCAATACAGAATATGAAGCCCGGATGATTCTCAATCAAAAAGAAGCTCTGGAGTTGGTTTTGGAAGATCTCAATTTATGGGCAAAGCCCACCGTTGCACTGCTAGAAAAGCTTCATACTATTGTTGGTTATAAACTTGATATCTCACGGAACTTACGCAAAGGTTTAGTTGGTATAACGGGCACAAATTACCGACCACTTGATAATGAGTTTCAGATTCGAGAAGCGCTTGAACAACTATTCTCGTGGATTCAAACAACTGATAATGCGTACGAGAAAGCGCTATTATGCGTGCTTGGCATAAGTTATATTCAGCCGTTCGTTGACGGCAACAAGCGTACAAGCCGATTACTCAGCAATGCCGTTTTGTTAAGTGGTGGATTTGCGCCACTGTCATACCGTAGTGTTGATGATCGTGAGTACAAAGAAGCAACCCTAGTCTTCTATGAGCAGAATAGTATTGTTCCATTTAAAAAGCTCTTCGTCGATCAATATGTATTTGCTGCTGAAAACTATAATATCTCATCCAAGTAGTCCGCGAATCTCTTCAATATCAACCAATGGATCATCTTCTTGCTGAGAAAAAGCTATCTTAAGGAACTCGAGCCCCAGCCAAAATTGTGCTAAATTGGAAATTGCTTTTCTCGATCTCTCTTTGTTGGTCTTTAACACCTCTGAGGAATTATTCTAGAATTGCTATTACTCGATACTTTACGATAGCTGGACGCAAGTACTTGTGATTATGTTCCTAGCCCAATTCAGCGAATCTTACTTGAATATCGCGAATTGAGCATTAATTCAGGCGCTGCTCGCAGCCAACACATTCTGGTAAGTATCCAGTCATTTACTATGCTATAATTGCGCTTAAGTTTAAGAGAAGATGAAAATGATCAAGAGGAAGATTAGTCGATTAACAAAGTTGCTCCACATATCGGCCGGCCTGTCTCTCTTCTTAGCCTCACAATTTGTTTTTTCCACACCTCAACAAGTTTATGCCACACCGCCGCCACTTGTAGCTTGTTCTGCCGAGCAGGCTCGAGCTACAGAACGCTGGTGGTACTTTGGAGGTCGTGGCGTAATCGACTTTGGGGCATCTGGAACAGCAAGTACTTTATCCGTTAATCCCCAAAACATTAGCATACTTGAAGGCTCTACGGTAGTAACAGATACCTCTGGTGAATTACAGTTTTATTCAGACGGCAAACAATTTGGAACAAAAACAACCAAGCAATGCCAAACGGAAGCGGACTACTCGCAGCGCCTTCAGCAACACAAACCGTAGCATCATTTCCATCGCTCACTCGTCCAGGCGTATATTTTGTGGTACAAAATGGCGGCGCATTTGAATCGGGTGGATCAGGCCCGCTTCGCTATTCCGAAATA
>CAZJME010000030.1:0-8229 GCA_964547235.1 uncultured Candidatus Saccharibacteria bacterium | reverse complement strand
CCTCACCCGAAAACTTCTTACAGGTTACTTTTGTTCCATGTTAGTTGACTGTGCCACGATGTGCTATATTTTCATAATTAATTAAAGGTTTGTAATGCCAACAGTTAATCGATCCCCTGATCTGGTATATGTCATAGGTGTGGATGGTACGGGCAAAAGTACCTTAATCGACGGACTGGCAGCTACCTACCCCCATTTAACAACCGTCGAGGCGACGGCGACGGAAGAGGCCAAGCGCTTTAAGGCGGCTCATTACCTGACGCCTATCACTGACGACTTTATCACTACTCGCGAGCAGCTTTTTTTGGGCGTAGCCAGGCGTTTGGAAGAGTCATTCCGGCAGTCAGCGGCCAAGGGAGAAGCAATTGTTACGACTGGTAGTAAACTCGTCACTTCTCTATCGCATGCTGCCATGCGCCAACTTATTGGCGCGCCAGCTAAATCAACCGAAGAAGTGGTTGAAACATGGGCTGGCGATGAGACGGTTCGGCGTCCAACCGGCTTTGTACATATGCATGCGCCCATGGAGGTGATACTGTCAAGAATCCAAGACAGGCTGATAGCTGGAGATGAAAAAGAAAACAGACACGGATTTAACTCACCTGATTATTTGGAAGCTTATCAGGGCGTCTGGGGTGAAGCCGTACCGTTATTGGCTGAACTTGGTACGCGCTGCGTCTCGGTAGATACGTCTGTCAGTGATAAAGTGATGGCCGTCGAGCAGGCAGCGACCGTTCTGAATCTAGTTGAGGTTACCTATGGCTAACCAGTATCCCCAAAATGCTGCCGAGCGGCTGCTATGGTTTGACGCAGAATTTACCGATCTCGATTTACAGGGTGGATATATGGTAGAAGTTGCCGGTTTAGTTACGGACCTGCCAGCACAAGAAGTGGTGACAGAATACCATGCTTTTGTAGCGCACGACCTAGGTTTGTTAGCTACGCGCTTTGACCAGAACGACTGGTGGCTGGACCATCAAGACAATCAGACACGCATCATGGCAGGCGTAGAGGGCGAGGGCAAAACACTGGAAGTTATCGATCGAGAGCTAACTGACTTGGCCAACATGCATTTTGATGCTCCACCACTTTTGGCAGGTAGTTCGGTCCATTATGACCGTCGTTGGATAGACCGCGATCTACCCAATTTTTCCAACACGCTCCACTACCGCATGGTTGACGTTTCGACGCTCAAAGAACTGGTCGCAGGTCTCAAAGGCGTCTGGTTCCCTAAAGCGTACCGTCACGAAGCTGTCTCTGATATCCGGGAATCAATTGCCGAAATGCATTTTTTGCTAGACGTGCTGAGCCGATAAGAACTGGTTTAGAAGCCAGGTGAACCAGCTATTTAGGGGCGGACGCCGCTTTTGACGGGGTCGCCAACGCTCCAGCCAATCTGCCAGTCCCACCAGAAGTTGAGAAGTTGACCGTTATTTCCTCGAACAAAAACGTCCATGTTGCCGTCGGTGCGGGCTATTGCAGTTGGGCTGCCGGTTGCTCCGCTGGCTCTTTCTGTCGAGCCTTGCCAGCCTTGTGTCGAACTCCATGACTCCTCTTTTAATTTTCCACCATTATCTACGTAGAAGATGCTCATGTCTGCCCCGGTTCGAGTTAAAGCCGCAGGGTCGCTATTTACGCCGCCACTTATAAGTATTTGGTTATGCCACCCAGATGAGACATCCCAGCCTGCGTTGTCGAGTCCGTCATGACTATCTCTAAAGAAAACATCTACGTTGCCGTCGGTGCGGGCGATAGCGGCCGGGTTTCCTTTCATGTTCCCCGCACGTATATGCGGAGCACCCCATCCACTACTGGCGTCCCAGCCGATGTCCTCCAAATTATTATTTTTATCGCGGTAAAACACGTCCATACCGTTTTTACCTCGTCTTCCTGCGACGGGGCTGCCGTCAACACTGCCATTGGCTACAAGCGTCTGCGCGTTATGCCAACCGGTAAGGGCCGACCAACCGATATTCACGAGATTTCCCGAACTGTTGCGATAAAAGACATCCATACTATCAGGGCTTCGGCTAATTACGCCCAGGTCGCCGCTAACGGAGTGGTCGGTGACGCGAGGAACGGGTGACGACCAACCTGTAGCGGCATTCCAGCCAATATTCTCGACGTTTCCAGCATAATCTCTGTAGAACACATCCATCGAATCAGTGCCGCGGCTTACGGCCACAGGGTTGCTCGCCATATCGCCCACGGAGTGAGGGTAGGGCCCGGTCCAGCCGTTTGACCCAAAGCCGGCACTTTCCAGCCGATCATTGGTGTCACGATAAAAAACTTCCGTTCCGGTACCTCTTTTTAGTGCAAAGGGCTTTGCTTCACTTGGAGACGAAGTTGCCGTACTATTGTCTAGACCTTTGCCTATACCATTGAAGTCTATGTAAGCATCGGCTCGCTGGTTAGGAAGAGTAGAATATTCACCTTGTCCACTTTTGTTGTATTGAGAGATATTAACGCTTCCGTCTTTATTAACGCTTTCTACAAAGGCTACGTGTCCGTATGTACCGCTATTCCAAACCGCCACATCTCCAGGCTCGGGGTTCGTATGAACCACCGTAAATTTCATATTAGGCGCACGATCGTCCCAGGTGTTCGCATTTCCTAAACCTTGAATTTTTCTTCCAATTAACCCTTCGACTTTCCAGGCTGCCCAGTCGGTACAGTTGCGATACCCATAGCCTCTTGGTGAGATGTCAGAGCCATTTTTACACCAAGAGTAAATTCCGTAATTGTTAGAGCAATCAACAGCGTCGAGATCAGGATAGCCACCAGATTCCGCTGCAGCGACTGGGTCAGAGTGTACGATCATCTCAGTCGTAGCTACACCGCTGCCAATCAACATGGTTGCGGCAAGCCCAATGCGTACAGCTAGTTGTCTTAGACGTGAGAAATAGTGGTGGCTTTCTCCTCCGTATTGTTCTGGTGCGCCCAGAAGTGAAGCTGCCTCTTGAGATAACATCTTCTATACCCCCTCTCCACCCCTTAATATTTTTGAACACTACTTAAGAAATCGGATTGGATAAGAGATTGTATGAATGTACCCTGGAGATTGCTTATTCTTTCCTCATCGGGATCGCCAGCAGGTGCACAGCTCGCATGACTTGACTCTGAAAGGTACCAGAATGTCCCATCACTTATTGAGCTCTCTCTGCCAGCAAGATTAACCTTGTGGCTTGAGCGTGTAACTGCAAGCTGGCCTTCATCTTTTCCAATAGCAAAATCATCCTTACGGTCATGCAGCCCACATGCAGAGGATAGATTACTTAACTCACTGGAAGTAAGATACACAATGTAGGGATCTTCACCGTGAGCTGGCTCCCTAATTTTGCTTACCCCATAAATCACATCTCCTCGAAGAGACTCTGGTAATTTAAATCGGACGCCCCATTCCTTTATAACTAAAAATTTGCCCCCTTCACTTGGATCATCCTTCTTTTGAGCCGAAGTGCTGGGGGTTGTGGATTGCTGCTGAGCCGTGTTGCTCGGTATTTCTGAACTGTTCTTTTTATCTTGTGAGTGCTGCCAGGCAAAATAACCGCCTAGTCCTATGATAACGATTGCCATAATGAGTGCTAGACGCTTCATTGTTCCCTCCACAATTAGCTAATTGATACTATCCATAGTGCCATAAAACTTGTCAACAAAAAACGATTAATACAACAAATGCAAGAAAACACAAGCTTTTTGGATTTATGAGTTGGCTCCAGTTGTCTAGGGAATAAAAATACGACACAAACTGGCGATAAGCTAGCGCGTTTACATAGCTACGGATGTCTGTTGGTTTGCTGCATTCCTACCTGATACGTGTCGATTAGTAAAAGAGAGCTATCTGCTGGCTTTTCACAATCTGCTCACGGCTTAGATCATTCGTTCTTTGCAATGAACTCGATTATGTAAAAGGCCTATTGCTGGCGGCTTCACTCAAGAACCAGACGCGCGTATAAACTCGCCGTTCGGGCTAACTCATAAGCTCGATTTGCTTAAAGATCCTTTGTAAGAGTTATTACGAATCGCAACAGCAACCAGTCCTTATTGTTAGAAGTGAATCTACACTATGTCTGGTCGTAGAGAGACGGCTTTTGCTTGTTCTTTTTTGAGTTTGCGACGTTCAATTTTACTGCTAATTGCGCCCATAACCATAAGCCCGCCAGCAAGTGCCCACCAGTTTTTTGTATTACCGACCCAGCTTTCAATCGTCTTAACCTTATCGTAGTTGCCTTCAGCTGCAAGGTTGTTAATATAGTCACCTAGCTTCCATGCGATACCACCGACCAGTACAGAAGTGTCGAGGCCAAGACCATAGTTGACTTTCCTTGCTTCGGCTTTTGTATAGCCCATTGTTTTTGCGGTAAGCGCGTACATACCCGAGCTAATAGACATACCATTTATAGCGCGCTTTATATGTTTAATACTACCTCTCAAAACACCGCGACTAAATTTTGCTACTTTCCCTTCATTCTCGTATGATTTGGGCGGCTTGAAGCCTGGGAGGTTGCTCTGAAGAAATCCAGCCAGCTTAGGGAATTTAGAAGATAAAGAATCTACAGTCCTGGTATATTTTGCGAGTCCTTGGATAGCGAGCTCACCTATGGGTGCACTAATGAGAAAGTTAGCACTTCCAGCTGCAATTGCAGTCCATAAAGGACTGTGAGTGCGTTCGAGCACTTGAGAGGCTACCTCAGGTACAACAACGACAGATATTCTTAAGAAATTGGCGCCTTGAGTAGCAAGAGCCCCCAGGCCCAAAACAGTTGTTGCTATAGGTGATTTGCTATCGCGGATATCTTCAGCTACGGGGCGGACTGCTAGATTGAGTTTTTCTCTCCAGCTTAATTCGTGGTCGTTAGGACTAAACGCAATTCTATCGTCTCCTATTGGAGGGTCTGTAGGTATGGCGCCAGCTATAAACGATTCGCCATCAATCATTTTTGCGTTAAGGCTTGCCGCACCCTCTGGATCGGAGCGATAACCTAAGGCTTCCCAGTAGGGGTTGTCCAGTGGGATATGCTGTCGTAAAAAGTCAGGTGATTGTTCAGCATTCATTTGCATACGTTAACACAAAAACTAAAAATATGCAATAGTTACGCATGGAGTAAATTGTCTACCAAGGCTTTTAAGGTGTATCTACGTGTGGTATTAAACGTGTGGTATTTAGATGTGCTACACTGAACCCATGTTAAAAGACACACTAATCTCTCACTCGCCTGAACGGTTAGGTGCATATCCTGACGATCCTCAACTCCTTGGACTTATTGACGAAAGTGCTCGTGTTGATGCGCTTCGTGATCCACGAACTATTACTGCTGAGGTTAAGGGCCGGCTGGAGCCGATAATGGTGCCTATAGAGTATGCAACCGAAGCAAACCAGGCTTTCTTTGCAGATAAACAGCCAGCATTTTTCTATAATTGGGTAGAGCTTTTGGGCGATATGGCTTTACAGCAACAGGTATTTGACCAGCATTTGGCCCTCATGCCTTCTGGTGCCCGTATAATGCTAGAAACAAGAGGTGGAGACCAGAAGATAGTCGAGGTGTTAAGTGAAGTAGCTGCTTCGCGTGGCCGGTCAGTAACTATTGACCCTGATGTGTATGACGAAGAGAATGGAACTCTTGCAAGCGTTGCCCATTATCTTAGTAGATTTCATATAGAAGAGAAGCCGGATGCGACATTCTCAAATCTTGGTGACGCATACGATTATCTAGAACAACGTGGACTTTGGGAGCCGTATGCTCAACAAGGTATACGGTTTAGTAGTGGAGAAGCCATGGGCAAGGACACGCTCGCTAAACTGTGGGATGTATATGATAAAACTTTCGATAAACTTGTCGAAAACCATCCTTCAGCTCAAAAGCAACCGAAAGAGTACTTCGAAGAGCAGACAACTGCCCCTGGTTCCTATATAACCTATATAGAGAACGACGATAGAATAGTTAGCGCTCTTTTTCTAGTAGACGATGTAGCAAAATGTCCGTGGTTAAACCCTCGTTTTTTTGAGCGTCAAAACCCCGATGGGACAACGCTTTTTATCTCTGGTATTTCGACGAGCTTAGATATGAAGGGGATGGGTTTTAGCGAACAAACAATAAAAGCTATGTCTGAGATGGCGCGCCGAGTACCTGCACTTGTGGCGTGCGCAACGCAGTGCACAAATCGTTCCATGACATATATACCTCCGCTCTCAAATAAATTTACTGCCGGTAACGTAAACCTCGATTTTCAAGACCCCACAGCAGTTTATGAGTACCCTGTTGTTACTATTGAGTAATATCAACACTATGCTTCTTTAGGAATTTGACAGGCCTTAGTCCCATTTTGTGCTCTCTCATTCCTGCGATGCCTAGATCTTGCTCCAAACTTATATACTTAATTCCTTCGGTATTGAGTTTAGAGGCGGTGGCAAACAAAGTGAAGTCAAAGAGATGTTTATATTCATAGGAGCATTTGGTGTGGCTGATATCCGCCAATGAGTACTTATCGTTGACAAAAAAGAGGGTTATCGCTTCAATTTGGTTGTTAATAATAACGGCTACACATCTAAATTGCAACATTGCATGGTATCTCAATGATCGCGTCAGGGCTCGTGCCTCAATCCTTTCTGAGTCATTACCGGCTAGTGCGTACATTTTTTCCCAGGTGTGCATGGCGTTGACTAGTTTGCAGAACTCTTTTCTGTCGGTTAAATCAATTTCTCTAATTACAGTTTCTTCACCACTGTTTCTCAGAAAGTGATTAACTTTACGGCGGTTTTTTCCAAACTTTGTTCCTAATAATGTAACCTGCTCTTCAACAGAATAAATATAATCAAAACTATCTCTATCTTCAGCAGGATCATACCTAGTTAACGCATTTGCAGTTTCCTCGACAACTGAGTAGAGAAACTCTTGTTTAATATCTCGGCTTTTAAACCATGACTTCAGCAGATCAATTGCATCATCCACACCATCTTTTCCGATAAGCGTATAGACTTTGGGTCGGTTAGAATCGAAAATATTAGTAAAACGCATCAAGAGGTTTTTGCCTAGCCAAGAAAGCTCTAAATCATCCTCTAGATCTAGCCAAATCACAAGATTGACATAACTGAAGTCTCCGTAAGGTGCGAAGTCCTGAATAAATGACTTGTATTCTTGTTCAAGTTCGAATGAAAATTTAGTAAATGCCGGAAATTTATCAATCACAGGGATAAAAATTGTTAGTTCTTACGCTTTTTGCTGTAACATTAATACAATGCTTCCTAATATTATAGCCTACCTGCCGCCAATTATGGGTATTATCCTTATTTCTGCGTTTGTAATATTGCGGAATCGAGCACTCCTTTTTAAGCTTTTTGCGGTGGTCACTTTACTTATTGCTTCGTGGCAATTTTTTCAATTCTTGACGGCAATATTTATCGATAAACCCTATGCTTTACTACTTATACAAATCGGCACAGTCATTCCTAACTTTTTAGTAGTGGCTTTTATCCAGTTCTGTTCAGAGTATACCGCCAGAAAAATTAGCAATATCAAACTAGTCTTACTTCTTCTACCAGCGATGGTGTTTACGCCCTTTTCGTTTACAGGGGCGATTATTAGTGGCGTAAAGCCACAAGGTGGTAGCTTTGAAACTTCGGTTGGTTCGTTATATTTACCTCAAACAGTATTTCTTGTCGCGTACTTTCTGTACGCAATTAGTCTCATCATTATGGAGTACCGAAGGAGTAAGGGCCCTAGGAAGGATCAGACTCGATTAATTCTATGGTCATTTTTTCTCCCCATAATTATGGTTTTTATTACAGGGTTTATACTCGTCGAAAATGCCACTGCTCAAATAATAGGACCAAGTGCATTTCTACTTATGGCGGCTGTTTTAGCTTATGCAATCATTAGACATAAGCTGTTTGATATTCGCCTTATAGTCGCACGCTCCATGGGATATATCCTTACGCTAGCAACTATTATTGGTATCTATGTATTACTTGTGGTAGGTCTTTCAAGCATAGTCTCTGGGGGTAGTCAACAAACCCATGCTCAACAGATATTCAACATAATTACTACTCTAGTCTTTGGCTTCAGCCTTATTCCGCTAAAGAGATTCTTCGACAAACTCACAAACCGTTTGTTTTATCGAGATGCTTACGATGCGCAGGCGTTACTTGACAGTTTAAATCAAACTCTAGTGGGCAATATTGAGTTGAACACTATACTAAAACAATCCATTGACTTAATCACTCGCACCATT
>CAZJME010000029.1:0-8369 GCA_964547235.1 uncultured Candidatus Saccharibacteria bacterium | reverse complement strand
ATATCGTTCTGTTTATAAACGCAATTCGACCTGCTACATTTGATGCTCTTAAACATTTGAACGCACGCTCCCAGCGGCAAATTAGACCTGTGGTACTCGTTGACCAGACCATACGCGCGTCAATCTTTGAAAGAAATGGACAGTATAAGCACCTGGACGCCGTCGAAGTCTTAGTGGCTGATTTTGACGACCCCGCTTCATTACGAACAGTTCTTCTGCCGTTAATGCCGCAGATACTTGCCGCAACGGCTCAATACGAAAATAGTATCCTGGAGCTACAGAAGCTAATTCCTTTCGTGCCGTATTTACCCATGCCAACAGAGTCTTCGCTAACCTGGGCTACCGAAAAGAAACTTATGCGCACCATTCTTGAAGCATACGACCCGAAGCTAGTGCCTCTCTACCTAGAAGTTGACGGACCCGGGCATAAAACCCTTGATGAAGTCGAAGCGCGCTTGTCGTACCCTGTCATCATAAAGCCATCGGGCCTCGAAGGCAGCCTACTAGTAAGTAAAGCCAGCAATCGACACGAGCTTAACCAAGCCTTAGAACATATATTTGCCGAGATCCAAACGGGCTATGACACCTGGATAAAGCGTCAAAGCCCCTCGGTGCTTGTTGAGGAGTTTATGGAAGGCGACATGTATTCCGTTGACTGCTATCTCGACAAGCATGGCTTGAGCACCCCAACACCCGCCGTAAAAGTAATTACTGGTCACAAAATTGGTTTTGATGATTTCTTCGGCTACCTGCGCCTAGCTCCATCCGGCTTGCCAAAAGTTCAGGAACTTGCCCCATACGAAGTTGCGGCATCAGCCTGCCGTGCTATCGGTTTGCGATCCATTACTGCCCATGTTGAGTTGATGAAAACAACTAAAGGATGGAAGATCATTGAACTCGGACCGAGAATTGGAGGCTATCGCCATGATATTTACAGTCTGAGCTACGGAATGGATCACATAGCCAACGATATTGTGAACCGCGCTGACGAAAAACCGAACGTACCAACTAAAATCTTGCGTCATTCGGCAATTTTTAATATCTATGCACCAAGCGAGGGACTGCTCGAAAAAGTTACTGGGCTCGGAGAAATCACGAAGCTTGAATCGTTTGTCTCTTTCAATCAAGTAATTCAAGAGGGGGAGGTTGTATATTTCGCTAAAAACAACGGCGACCCTATCCTAGAAGTCGTATTAAGTCACGCAGACAGTGAGCAACTTAAGTCTGACATTCAACAGCTCAAAGAGGCCGTATCTTTTAAGGTTACAGCGCACATCAACAATGCAACCGTCGAATCTTTATAGCGAGCACCGTGCTGCAGTACAATAGGTGCATGGGAAAGTTTGAAGAGGCCTTTGCAGCATTAAATGTAGCTCAGCGACAAGCCGTAGAGCTTATTGACGGCCCATTGTTAGTGATTGCAGGTCCCGGCACAGGAAAAACCCAACTTTTGAGTGTTCGTGTAGCAAATATCCTGAACCGAACGGATGCAAACGCCAGCAATATTTTATGTCTGACCTTTACCGAGGCAGCGGCACAAAACATGCGCGAGCGAGTTCGCGCACTTATTGGTACAGACGCTAATCAACTGCAAATTTACACGTTTCATGGTTTTGGAGCCGACATCATTCAACACTATCCAGAATATTTTGAGGACGCTCCACTATTACGTCCCATAGACGAGCTCGAAAATTTTGAAATTCTGCAAGGAATTTTAGCCAAGCTGCCCCATGCAAATCCACTTTCATTGCGAGTCAACGACGAGTTCTTACATTTAAAGTCGTTGCAAGCATTTATAGGTTGGTGCAAACAGGCGGCACTGCGCCCGCAAGATCTTGAGCTTATCTTGGAAACCAATGCGCAGTTTCTGAACGAAGTCGAAAATGACTTGAACATTATTTTTAACGAACGAACTTCACCTAAACTACTCGACAAGTATGTGCAGCTAGCTGCAACCATGGAGCGATTTTGCAGAAAAAATCCAAACAATACCTTTGCACAAATGGCGACTGAAGAATTGCTGCAAGCAGTTAACGAGACAGACCCTGCTGGACGTAGTGCAAAAGCCATTACCGCCTGGCGAAACCGGTGGTTATCGCAGCCAGAACCAGGGAACTGGATCTTTGCCGACCGAAGACGAGGCAAAATGCTTACGGCAGCGGCCAAAGTCTATGAACAGTTCGAAGAAAAACTAGCCGATCAGGGGCTGTTTACCTATGATGATATGATCTTGCGTAGTCTTCAGGCTTTACGACAACATACAGAATTACGTTGGCGCCTGCAGGAACAATATCAATATATACTCGTTGACGAATATCAGGATACAAACAGCGCTCAGAATCAGCTACTTGAGAGTCTTGCCGACAATCCGGTTAATGAAGGTAAGCCGAACCTGATGGTAGTTGGTGATGATGATCAAGCCATTTACCGTTTCCAGGGCGCTCATTTCTCGGTAATGGTCGACTTCCTGACTCGTTGGCAAAATGTCGAGACGATCGTACTCACAGACAATTATCGTTCAACAAAACCAATTCTTAGTCTAGCTCGTAACATCATCGTGCAAGGAGAGCAACGTCTTGAAAACAACCTTGCAGGCTTAAGCAAAGAACTTAATGCCCACGTCAAAGGACAAATACCTCCAAAACTGCAGACGGCAACGAACGAGACGAATCAACTGCAATATATCGCCGATGAGATTCAGCAACTGTTAGATAGTGGCACTAAGGCGAGCGATGTTGCCGTGCTAGCTCCAAAGCACCGTTATCTACAAGCACTTGTGCCATTTCTACTCGCGAGACAGATTCCCGTTTCATATGAGAAACGTGAACATTTATTGGACCAACCGGTTATTCGTGAGTTGACTGACTTTGCAAGGCTGCTTGTTGCGGGCGCGCGACAAGATTGGAACAGTGTCGAGGCACTCCTGCCTATCGTGCTATCGGCCAGTTATTGGCAACTGCCAGCTGACGCACTATGGCGTCTTTCGCTGCAAGCTTATCGCGAGCATAAAACGTGGCTCGAAATTATGGTCAAGGAGCCAATGTTTGCAGACATTGCAAAGGCTCTGATAGGACTTATTGAAGCCGTCCTGCACACCCCTCTCGAAACAATGTTCGATTACCTTACCGGCAACCGCACGCTCGAACTAACAGAAGATAAAAGCTGGACTTCACCTTTCCGTAACTTTTATTTTAACGAAAAACATTTGCAAGACGATAGCGCGGAATACCTCCGGCTACTTGGACAACTCCGTACCTTACGGCAACACATAATGGACTACCGTTCGCTGGACCAAACGCGCCTACGGGACTTTGTAAATTATGTCGATCTATACCGGCAGAGTCGCTTAACGTTGCTCGATACCTCACTATACAGTTCGTCACCAGACGCCGTGCAATTAATGACGGCCTACAAGGCAAAAGGTTTGGAGTGGGACGCCGTGTTTTTGCTTGATTGTCACGAGGATGTTTGGGGCAACCGAGCACGCAACCAAACATACAGCTTCGGTTTGCCGCTAAACCTGCAACATATAAAGCCTGCTCGTGATAGTAATGATGATCGTTTGCGACTCTTTTATGTTGCCTTAACGCGTGCAAGACATACGTTATACCTCATGTCATTTGCAAAAAAAGATACTGGGCAACCTACAGAGACACTTGGGTGGCTCGAAGGCGACAACCTGAATCTCCCTAAAATCACCGAGCTCCCTGAACCAACAAACCTGCAGCGTGTTCAGGCGGAAGAAACTGCGTTGGGATTTCAGTCGCACGAGCTACAACGACCGGCTCTACGCAAAAATCTACTCGAACAGCTTCAAAACTATAGGCTCAGCGCAACACACCTTGGTAATTTTTTAGATGTTACAAAAGGCGGACCGCAAACAATGTTTTACCGCAATGTTTTGCACTTTCCCGAACAGGTCCAGTCTAGCGCAATTTTTGGCATGGCCGTACACGAAGCGCTCCACCAGGCCCACTTATTGCGAAGCAGCGGTAAACAAATCGACAATAAGAAAATCGAAAAAGTGTTCCAGAATATTATCCATCGATCTCATCTGCCTAAAGCGGATCAAGTCCGCTTAAGCCAGCGTGGCAAGGAGACCTTGGTACAATACCTCTCCGATCAAAGCCGATTTATGCCAAAAGATAAAAGTGAGTATGACTTTGCTTCAGAAAATATATCACTCGGCCAAGCACGACTCACCGGAAAGCTAGATCTTCTAAGACAAGACTCCGACGGTATAACAATTATTGACTACAAGACAGGAACAGCGCTGCTCGAATGGAAAGCACGCACACCATACGGTCAGGTGCGGGCACACCTCTACCAACTACAGCTGCTTTTTTACGCAATCCTGTGCAAACAGAGTAGCAGCGTAAACAAAGTACCCGTCAAAAATCTATGCCTGCAGTTTGTTGAACCAAATGACAATAACGAGTTCACAAGACTGTCATATGCATACAAAGACGAGGAGCTACAACGTCTCGAAAAACTTATTAGCGTTGTATGGCAGCATATTACTGCACTAGATTTTCCGGACACCTCAACGTACAGCCTTGACATAAAAGGCATGCACGCATTCGAGGACGATTTGTTAAGCGGCAAAATATAATAACTCGCTGCTTTTAAACAGCGAGTTATTTCTAGACCATCACAAGATTAGCGACGGCGACTTGATGTACGACTCTTGGATCGTGGTTTTGATTTTGTGGTAGCTCGACGAGTTGTGGTTCGCGTACTGCTGCTCTTAGCAGTACTACTTGCTGTGGCAATACGTACAACTGGGTAATCACCAGCAAACAGCAAAGCGTACAAGTTGGCGCCAACAATAGCACCCGCAAGTGGCCCAACGGCATATGCCCAATTCCAAGAACGCATGGCCAAAGCAACCGCAGGGTTGACCACACCATTCGATCCCATTGATGCGATGAGAATGCCAATCAGCAATGAGGTGCCGATGCAAAACGCCAGCTTGCCACCTTCAAACCTTTGGTAGATAGCAGCGGCAAATCCAAACACAAAAACAAGGGCGCCAACGCCCTCGGCAAAGAACGCTTTCCACTCAAAACCACCTTGGATTAATGAATCAAGGTTGTGCCCAAGAAAATATTTGAGCAATAACCAGGCCACCACACCACCCAGCATTTGTGCAGCAATATTAACAATTGCTATCGTAGTTTTAACTTTTCGTACCGACCACAGACCAAGCGTCACCGCTGGGTTAAAGTGCGCTGATGACACATTACCAAGCACCAAAGTCATGACAGCGACGACCAATCCGGCCGCCAGTCCACCAAATAGCGGAAAGCTCGTCCGCGCAACCATTGAATAAACGGCAATCGCCAAAACGGCGGTACCAAAAACTTCCGCCACCACCATGGCGATCTTTTGTCTCCCAAACATAGAAACCCTCCTTAAATTGCTTCTGTCTAAGACAATAATACGAAGAGGCGAAAAATGCAAATACCCAGTGCAGTAGTATTTACTACTATAGCTTTGCCGGTTAGCTTTTTAGCGTAGGTTCTAGCGTCGTTTGTGTCGTCGCAACTCGGCGACCTTCAAACGCGATGCCTGGCGATCTACCAGAGACTGTGCGTGTTCCAAGCTCATTCGGTCACGTGACTCACGATGCAAACGCTGCGCGTTTTCGAAAGCTTTGCGCGCCTCTTGTTCGTTGATTTCGTTTTCATGATCAGCTTCATCAACCAACACACGAACGCGGTTATTGCCGATTTCAATAACTCCACCATTCGTGGCGTAGTATTCCAGACGCGAGTCTGGATCGCCAGCCCTACGGCGAATAGAAATTACGCCTGGTGATGCCAATGTGACAAGTGGCATGTGTTCCAGAAAAACAGCAATATAGCCATCTGGCGTAGGCAAGACAACTTCATGTACATCTTCGCCAAACTTTGTTCCATCCAATGTAACGAGTTCAAAACGAATCATGGTGTTAACCTTGACCTGGCGGAATTACACAAGAAGCCTGCAGCGTCTCAGCAGCGACCATCCTTGCTACCGCGGCAACTGCATGATGTGTGAGATACGGACTTTTTGGGCCAATGTCTAGCTCATCCATTACTCCCTGGATATTATCTAAAACTGCCTGTTCGACAAGCTCAGGCGAGGAGCCACCCAAAGCTAGCCGTAAATTGGCGACGCGAACATCAGAAACCACTAAAGCATTGCGCAAGCGTTCCTCGTGAGTGGCGACAGAAACGACCGTCGAATCGGCCACCGGTTCGCGGGTCGGTCCATAGGTTTCGCCTAAATTAAGAATTCGGTCCATTATTTAACCTCGCTAATTTTTCCTTTCATATAGAAGGCGCTTTCCGGCTTGTCGTCATGCTTGCCGTCAAGAATCTCGCGGAAGCCAGCAACCGTATCTTTAAGCGAGACATACACGCCCGGAATGCTACTAAACACTTCGGCAACATGGAAAGGCTGGGTTAGAAAGCGTTGAATGCGACGAGCGCGGTTCACCACTTGCTTATCCTCGTCACTCAGTTCTTCCATGCCGAGGATGGCAATAATGTCCTGCAAGTCTTTATAGCGTTGCAAAATACGCTGTACTTCGCGGGCGACCTCGTAGTGTTCTTTTCCAACAATTTCCGGATCCAATATGGTCGAACTACTGTCAAGCGGATCAACGGCAGGGTAGAGACCAAGTTCAGTGAGCGCACGGTTCAGCGAAATAGTGGAATCGAGATGACCAAAAGTCGTTGCTGGTGCCGGGTCAGTAAGGTCGTCGGCAGGCACATAGACTGCCTGCACAGATGTAACCGATCCATTTTTTGTTGATGTAATACGCTCTTGCAAGCTTCCCATTTCTTGCGCTAGGTTTGGTTGGTAACCAACAGCACTCGGCAAACGACCGAGCAGGGCAGATACTTCAGCACCAGCCTGAGTAAAACGGAAGATGTTGTCGATGAAAAGCAGCACATCTTTACCTTCGTCGCGGAAGCCTTCGGCAATCGTCAGACCGCTCAGGCCAACGCGCAAACGTGCTCCGGGCGGTTCGTTCATCTGGCCAAAGACCAAGCTGGTCTTGTCGAGCACGCCAGACTCTTCCATTTCGTTATAAAGATCATTACCCTCACGAGTTCGCTCGCCTACGCCAGCGAAGACACTTGTGCCACTGTGCTGCTTAGCAATGTTGTTAATGAGCTCTGTGATAAGCACCGTCTTGCCAACGCCAGCACCACCAAAGAGGCCGACCTTACCGCCCTTAGTAATAGGACAAATAAGGTCAATGACTTTGATCCCAGTTTCTAAGATTTCAGTAGCACCCGACTGCTCGGCCAAGCTCGGTGGAGTACGGTGAATAGGAGCTCGTTGTTTGACGGTAATCTTTTTGCCATCAATCGGTTCACCCAAAACATTAAACATACGCCCCAAAGTTTCTTGCCCGATGGGAACGCTAATTGGCGCACCTTGATCGGTTACTTTTGTACCCCGCTTTAGACCGTCGGTACTGCTGAGGGCAATAGCTCGAATACTGCTCTCGCTTAAGTGCTGTGCAACTTCAAGCACTAAAGTCTTGTCGCCCATGGTTACTTCAAGGGCGTTATAAATCGCCGGCAAATGATCTTCCGGAAATTCAACATCCACCACCACACCAACCACTTGACTCACTTTACCTTGCTTTGTTTTTTCTGCTACTGCCATCGTTTCTCCTTGTAATTTCATCGACATATGTTAACTCCGCTTCTGCTGGATATTGGGCAGTGAAGTATACTGCTCATTTTATAGCCTCCGCCCCGCCAGTAATCTCGGCCAGCTCCTGTGTAATGGCCGCCTGTCGCGCTGTGTTGAATTCCAGCGTCAAATCATCAATGATATCACTGGCGTTGTCGCTAGCGTTTTTCATGGCCAACATGCGAGAGCTGTGCTCTGAAGCCAAACTTTCTAGTAGGGTTTGGTATAGACGTGCCTCGACTAGACGAGCACTCACGGCGTTCATTACAGCGTCAGCACTCGGTTCAAACTCGGCTCGCTCAAGGTCAGGTTCTATTGGTACCTCGCTAAACGCTGCCGGGAGCAGGCGAGTGGTCGTAACTTCTTGAACAATGCTGGACTTGTAGTCTGTATATATAACATCAACATAGTCGACAGCCGGCAGGTTGCCAGTAAAGTCTTCTTCTAAACTCGCCAACAACGCACCATCGAGTCGCTCACGCTTGTCATTACCTTGTTCTTCATCGTCTTCATTCTGTACTGCTTGCAATTCTTTTTGTACCTTGGGCAACCTACTGCCGGCAATAAAAGCATTAGTTATGGTAGAAAGAATAGGTCGAAGATCGTTAGCGGTCGGATGCTCAGGGAATTCAGTGTAGGCACCGAGACTTTGTATGTGTTCAATCTTGCTC
>CAZJME010000028.1:0-8492 GCA_964547235.1 uncultured Candidatus Saccharibacteria bacterium | reverse complement strand
TTGTTAACTACAACTACAAGTTTACTGGTTGTTCCGTTTTAGTTTAATGAGCCAAGCTGAATTTGCCCGTTTAAGCGATAAGTTTCGTGGTAGACTATTGAAATAATGCACAACAATATAGAGTACGAAGCCAGGATACTTAATATAGACATTGAGAGTATTAAGGCAAAGCTCAACTTTATGGGCGCTACACCCCTCAGTAGCTACTTGCAACGCCGCTATGTTTTTGATGTAATCCCGGCAAAAAAGGGCACCTGGATTCGGCTGCGAACCAACGGCAATAAATCAACGCTGGCGTTAAAGCAAATTGATAAGTACACCATTGACGGTACGCGAGAATGGGAAACAGAGGTCAGTGATTTTGATGCTATGCAGCAAATATTAGAGCGAGCCGGTATAAAGCCCAAGGGATACCAAGAAAACAAGCGAACCGCATACCAGCTTGACGGCATCGAAGTAACTATAGATGAGTGGCCACAGCTCAAACCATACATAGAAATAGAGGGACCTGATGCAGCCAGCGTGGAAGCAGTCATTCTTAAACTAGGCTTTAAGAAATCTGAATTATCTTTCAAAAACACAATCGACATGTACGCTGATTTAGGGATAGATTTAGATAAAGTTTCGCGACTTGTCTTTACAGATTAATGTTTAAGTATTATTATATGTTTCACTTATGGCAGAACAAGCGGATTTAGAATCGTATAGAAACGCTGGGTATATTGTTAGCGCCAAAGACATTGTCGAAGGTGGCGTTTACTGTATGGAATTTGAAGTTCCGCTGATTGAAGCTCGTATGGAAAGTGTCGGCCTTGCCATACAGGATGTTGCGGTAGATATTAGCGCCGCCATGGACCAGTCCTCTGAAACATGGCACGATAATGCACCAGCCGACGCCGCCTTTGCACATTTAAACAAGCTGGACCAAGACAAACATCGTCTCACAATTGCCCAGCGACGTTTGGTACAATTACCTTACCCAACGCCTGATATGGGAATCGTGACTGTCGGTAGCTTAATTACCTGCGAAATGAAAGATGATGAATTTGGGCTACTTATTGTCGGTAATGCCCCCGTACATCATCCGCACGATTATGAAGGCAACGACATCGCTTCGCTGGTTGCTCCCATTCCGCGAGCCCTGCTCGGCCTCGAAGTAGGCGATGAAACAAATTTTACGGTAGGCGACCGAGTACAGTCAGTAGCCGTCCGCGCTATCGATCAGACAGTTATCCATACCTTCGCCCAAGCACAATGCATTTAAGTTGTTAATTAGTCCGACATTTACTACCATGTAGCTATGGCAAAAGTTGCAATTATTGAGGATGATCAGGCGATCAGCCAGATGTACCGCATAAAGTTCGAGTCGGAGGGCTTTACTGTTGATACCGCTGAAAACGGTGTGCTGGGCCTTAAACTGACCGAAAAGATGAAGCCCGACATCATCTTGCTCGACCTGATGATGCCGGAAATGACCGGTGGTGAAATGCTCAAAAAACTGCGTGAAACATCTTGGGGCAAGAACATTAAGGTGATCATCCTAACCAACATGGGCGAACAAGAAGTCCCTGAAGATGTCAAAAAGCTCGGCGTCGAAGCAGTGATTTTGAAGGCCGACATGACTCCACGCCAGGTAGCCGACGCCGTAAAGAAACATCTGTAAGCCAGTTGCCCAAGGGGCAGACTTCGGTCATAATAACGCGTAATGAGAATTGCAATTGTAGGCTTTGACAGGCAAGGGCGGTCAGCGCTGGACTATTGGGGCCCCGGCAATGAGATTACTATTTGTGACCGCAACCCTGATATCCAGGTTCCACCCAATGTTGAGACTCGCTTGGGGGAGCATTATTTAGATAACTTGGAGCAATTCCAGCTCATTATCCGCACCCCTGGCCTGCACCCCAAAGACATTGTGGCCGCCAACAACGAACATATCCTGAAAAAAGTTACCACTGTTACGGAGGAATTTTTCCGCAACTGCCCCGCCCCCATTATCGGTGTCACCGGTACCAAGGGAAAAGGCACCACCTCAACTTTGATCAGTAAAATTTTGGAGGCCGCTGGTAAGCGTGTTCATCTAGGCGGCAATATCGGTATTCCGCCGTTAGAGCTACTGAAGAATAACATCCAGCCTAGTGACTATGTCGTTCTGGAGCTAGCCAATTATCAACTCATTGATCTGCACGTTTCTCCGGCAATTGCCATATGTTTAATGGTGGTGCCAGAACATTTGGACTGGCATACAGACCTGAGAGAATATGTTGTCTCCAAACAAAACCTCTTCCGTTACCAAAATGATGATAACCTGGCCGTCTTCAACCGATTGAATGATTTGTCCGGCGAAGTCGTCAATGTCTCCCCTGCCCTCAAAGTTTCGTACGAAGTCCCTGCCGAGAGCGAACAGCCTCAGGAACGCCATGGCGCTTACGTTGCCAACGATGCAATATACTATGACGATACCCGCATATGTACCACGGACGACGTAGCCTTGTTGGGCCATCACAATCTGGAAAACGCCTGCGCTGCCATTGCCGCCGTCTGGGGCATCATCGACGGCGACGTAGAGGGGATCATTAACGTCCTCAAAACATTCAAGGGCCTTCCCCACCGACTCGAGCTCGTTCGTGAACTAAACGGCATCAGCTACTATGATGATTCTTTTGGTACTACACCAGACTCTACCATTGTTGCTATAAAGGCGATTCCTGAACCGAAGGTACTGCTACTTGGAGGGTCGGATAAGGGTGCAGCGTATACCGAGTTAGCTCAGGCAGTAAAAAACTCAAATGTGCACACGGTTATTTCAATCGGTCTAACAGGCCCCGCCATAGCAAAGGATCTCAAGGAAGCCGGATTTACTAATATCGTTGAAGGTGGATCAGATATTTTGCAGATCGTCCAAACGGCACAACAATATGCAAAACCGGGTGATGCAGTATTACTTTCTACCGCTTGTGCCAGTTTTGATATGTTCAAGAATTATGTAGAGCGCGGAGAAAAGTTTACGGCAGCTGTGCAAGCACTCGCGTAACTTGTTCGACCACTGGCTTTTCGGGATTAATTACTGCTGCCCTTTTGTCGGCGACAAGCTGTATCTCCTCGTCTATCCAATGGTAGTGCGTGCAACCCAGAACAATCACATCCGCCCCTCGTTTGAGGCCTGGCTCAATCACTTCAGCAATATGCTCATGGTTAATTCTATTTGACTCTATTAGGTAAGACCAGTTTCCGCAGTCGGGCTCGATGACCTGAATATTTTGCGCAAAATCTTCTTTGAGCTTTGCGTAACGTTTGCTATTTAGTGTTGCTGGTGTCGCGCATACAATAATTTTATTTGTTCGAGTTTTTTGTGCAGCCACTTTAACCATCGGCTCCACGCCAATCAAAGGAACTGTAATTACTTTCCGCAGCCGATCGATAAGATTGGTCGTAACTGTATTGCAGGCAATAACTATGAGTTCACAACCCTGCCGTACCATTTCTTGCAAAATAGGAACAACGTAGCCGTAAGTTTCCTCGATTGGTTTTGTTCCATATGGAACGTGGGCGGCATCGTTGGCGAAAATAACCTCGTGTTGTGGCAGCTCTCTTTGTATTGCTTTAACGAATGCAAACCCGCCAACACCCGAGTCAAAAACGCCTATTGTCCGCGAGTTCATCAGCCCCTTTCCGGATCTTCAGTAGCCATGTACGCAGAGCGTATGACATTGTCGAAAAGGGCGCAAACAGTTAGCGGACCAACGCCGCCTTTCTCGGGCGTTACGGTTATATTGGGCAGTTCGCGTACGCTTGACCCCACGTCACCAACCAAACCGTTTCTGTCAGTCGCAACACCTGCGTCCACAATCACCGCTTCTGGTTTGACCATATCTTTCTGGACCAAACCGGGCACACCAGTAGCACATACCAGTACATCTGCTTTGAGCGTAACAGCAGGCAAGTCCAATACCTTCTTGTCGACGACCGTAACTTGTAACCCGGAGTTTTCCCATATTTGTTTAAGAGGCCGCCCAACAAGCCGCCCATGCCCTACTATCACTAAGTTTTTTCCTGCCAGATCTATGTTGTAGCCAGCCAGCAGCCAGTTGATTGCCATGGGTGTAGCCGGATCAAAAGCTGAGTCCGAGGCCAATCCGTCAACATCCTTCTTGGAGATAACACTATCAAGAATTTCTGTTGTCTGAGCGGGATCCGGTAAAGGAATCTGTACGATAATGCCGTGCACCGATGCATCACGGTTGAGTTTTTCGATTGTTTTTAAGGCTACGTTTTGTTCGATGGTATGCACCACAACCTCAATGCCAATATCGGCACCATACTTTTGCTTGATGTGCATGTAGCTGTCTACCACCGGATCAGGATTCGTACGAATAATAGCCAGCCTTGGGTACATGCCATGCGCCTGCTTCAGGTTTCGCACTTGTTTGGATTGGCGCTCTTTAATGTAGTCGGCCAGCTCGCGACCGCTAAGTAGTTTCATGGATAAATTTTACCAGACAGCAGGCGGCAAGCAGAATATAAAGAACAAGGTTGTAGGAATTCTTACGAAACTGTCTGTTGAGATTAGTTAAAATGACCAAAGAACGTAGTTAACGTCACCAAACTACATCTTAATTTCGACATTTTGAGACGAGGCCTTATGCATGGATACTGCAGAGAACAATATGCAGAGTGTGGATTTTAAAATCGTTCTAGATCGACTACAAGCGCTGGTCACAATACACAACACCAAAACCGGGCAGTACAAGTACGTAAGTTGCGCTGCACAGCAACTACTAGGCTACTCGGCAGACACTGTGCGCGAGAAGGGTATTGGTTTCACGACTTCACTAATACATCCTGACGATGTCGAGCAAGTACTCTCCAAAAGCGCCGAAGCCAAGCAAAAAGCAGAGCAAAAACGCAAAACGACTGTCGGCACACCGCTTGCTAGCTTCGATTACCGTATTCGCCATAATAGCGGACGGTGGGTTTGGCTACACGCAGATGTGTCGGTTTTTGCACCTGATTCGTCTGGCCATATTTCTGAATTATTAAATGTTTCGTTTGATATCACCGACCGAAAGAATATTGAAGCCAAACTTCACGCGCAACACAAAGAACTTGATAAACAAAAAGCAATCATGGACCGGCTAGAAGAAATACAAGCTCAGTATCATGCTCTCTTTAGCTCTAGTGCCGTTGGCGTATTCTTGCACAATAAAGAAGGCAGAATTATCGAGTCTAACGATGCTTTCCTTGGTATGGTTGGCTATTCTAACACCGACCTAAGAAGAGGCAAACTCGCGGTTTCTCGGCTTACTCATCCAAAATACATTCAACTTGATGCGCAAAAAATGCATAACCTCTACACCACTGGTAAAGCAACACCGTGGGAAAAGGAGTACGTGCGCAAAGACGGCAGTTATCTTCCCGTACTTCTCAGCAAGGTCATGATCCCCCACTCGGACGGCAAGTTTATTGTTATCGTCATAGACACGACTGACCGACAGGAACTGATTGCATTGAATAACGCTAAAGATGACTTTATCTCACTGGCCTCTCATCAACTGCGCACGCCAGCCACTGGTGTTAAGCAGTACATCGGCATGCTGCTAGAAGGCTTTGCAGGTAAGGTTAGTGAACCAGCGCAGATAACGATGCTCAAAACAGCATACGAAAACAACGAACGCCAACTCAACATCATCGACGATTTGCTCAAAGTAGCTAACGTAGACGCAGGCAAAGTTCACCTGGACCTCGAGACGACCGATATAGTCCAGCTGCTACGCGAAACCATACAAGACCAAATTATTAAATTCAAAGAACGCAACCAAAAGGTCCGCCTTACATACGATTGCGAAACCCTTCCCGCCAAGATAGACCAACGACGATTTCGCATGGTTATTGAGAATATTATCGATAATGCCAGTAAATACACCTCAAGTAATCGAGTTATCACAGTCGCCGTTCTCTCTCGAAAAAACAAGATAATTATTGATGTGCACGACCAAGGTGTCGGTATAGACAAGAAAGACATTGGTAAACTATTCCAAAAATTTTCGCGCATTGAAAACCCCTTATCCCGCGAAGTTGGAGGCACTGGGCTAGGGCTCTATTGGGCTAAGCGCATAGTTGATCTGCACAATGGTGACGTTACGGTAACTTCAAAACCTGGAAAGGGCAGCACCTTTCATATATCTCTTCCACACCTCTAGCCAGAGGGAGATGTTGTCAAAAACAGAGGTACATGGTACCATTTACTGCGTCCCTGCCCTGTCCTTCTGCACAATGGGCAACATCGACCCAGCTTGCTGGAACCGAATTAATTCGGCAGATGTGATGAGAAAACACCATTGGTGAATCTCATATATGGGCCATTAGCTCAGCTGGTTAGAGCAGCGGCCTCTTAAGCCGCGTGTCCGGGGTTCGAGTCCCCGATGGCCCTCCAAGCATAAGCAGTATACTCCTAGCAACTAGGAGTATTTGTATTTGAGGGGACTTGCCTTAATATAGTTGCGGAGGATATTCCATGAAAACACCAGAGACAGTTCACCAAAATATTGTCGCAGGTCAAGAGGCTGGAAGATTCTTACTGGATATTGTACGAGCTGACTTTAACGTTGAGAGACTAGCCGCAGATTACTTTGCGATTCTGGGGGGGCACGCTTTTAGGTCAACCCCCCGAGCCGATGGTTCAACACTAAGATCCGTCTCATTAACCCATCGTCCGGGTGCCGTAGATCCTATATACGACGGTAACAACACTCAGTACAATCCGACTACCAATGAAAAACTCTTCTTAGAAAAAGATTTTACTGAATTCAACAAGGAGTTCAAAGATACCGTTTTCTATGATGTCTGGCGAAGCATGCCGTTCCGTATCGGTCGAATGCGCCTTAATTTACTGCCGCCATTAACAGTCTTCAGCATGCATCGCGATTCCGCTCCTCGCGCGCACATTGCATTGGTAACGAATCCTGAATGTTTCCTAACGTCCGGTGATGCACAAACGCATCACGTTCCAGCAGACGGCAACGTGCACTTATTCGACACAACTCTGCCACATACTGCCTACAATTCGTCTCGCGAAGATAGAATACACTTAACGATGGCATTAGCTGATGAAGAACGCTAGTCATTGGAAAAAACTTGGTTCTAAAATTTTATTCCAAAATCCTTGGATAACGCTTGTCCAAGATGAAGTTATCACTCCTAGCGGCAAGCAGGGTACTTATACAACTCTGGATGCAAAGCCATTTGTTATTGTCGTAGCTATTGAGGATGATAACGTAATCATGATCGAACAGTATCGCTATCCGATACAAAAAACCGTGCTTGAGTTTCCTGCGGGTGGCTTAGAGCCTAATGAAGACCCGCTAGATGCCGCGAAGCGTGAGCTTAAAGAAGAGACTGGTTACGAAGCAAAACATTGGGAATACGTTGGTGAATTCTACGAGCTAATCAGCATCAGTCATCAACCCGGTCATCTCTTTATGGCACAAAAACTATCCGCCACAGGAGACCATAATATGAAAGAGGATGGAATTAATAGGCATTTATCCGTTAGTTTCAAAAACTTAGAGCGTATGATAGATAGCGGTAAAATCGTAGATGCATTGACTCCCGCAGTCTTTTACAAGATACAATTGCGGTTGACTTCGCCGGACAACAAAAGCTAGTAGTCGCCTTCTAGAGTCGCGGTCTGTCGCGAACTGTGAGCGTTCTTCATCAATCGTACCTTCTCAAATTGGCTACGAATACATGAGGAGTGGCTTGAATTTCAGTTCTAATACGCTCTACGATGGCCCTCCAAGCAATCAGTGTTTTAAAATCTTCTGTTCCGAGAGAGTCCCTACTAAACTTGACAAGTATGCTTAACAAAGTGTATACTTTGTAGTATGAAAACTGCCGTACTAAACGTCAAGGTCGATGAACAAATCAAGAAGCAGGCACAAGTAGTGGCCGGCTCTTTTGGCATACCCTTAAGCACACTGGTAAACGCCTACCTAACAGAACTTGCAACCACGGGACAAATACATTTTAGTGCTGTAGAGATTATGACCCCCAAAATGGAAAAACTTATAGAACAAGCTGAGAAGGAAATAAAAGCCGGCGAAACAAGTGACCCATTTAACACTGCCGAAGAAGCCATAGCCTACCTGAAGAGTTTGTAAATGCTATATCACCAGATTAAGTTCACGAGAGGCTTCACTAAACAATTTAAAAGACTTCGCAATAATCAGCAAGAACGATTTTATGAGCGACTAGAACTATTTAAAAAGAATCCGCAAGACAGAGTTTTGAGGGACCACGCTTTAAAAGGAAAATATAAGGGCTATAGGAGTATCGATATAGAAGGCGATTTGAGAGCGCTCTATTATGTCAAGGACGGTATAGTCGTAGTCTTCGCTATAATTGGTACACACAGTCAGCTATATTGAGAGTCAAATCATTCCTGATTTAGGTTGCTACAGCTTCCACGATGCCCCCAAAACTATAAGCGTCTTAAC
>CAZJME010000027.1:0-8638 GCA_964547235.1 uncultured Candidatus Saccharibacteria bacterium | reverse complement strand
GAATTATGAGCTAACCAGTGCGGAATGGGTAACTTTCTTTATGAGCTAATGCGCTGAGCGTCAAGAAGCGTAACGGGTTTGCTATAATGGGTAGGCATGATTTTACTGGATAGGGTAACCAAGACATACAATAAGAACGCAGCAGCGCTAGAGCGTATCAGTTTGCATGTTGAGCCGAAGGAATTTGTAATAATTGTAGGAGCTAGTGGCGCCGGAAAGTCCACCCTGCTTAAATTGTTGACCAGAGAGGAAAAACCTACCAGCGGCAAGATAATTGTAGGTGGCATTGATTACGAGACGTTAAAAGATCGTGAAATTCCGCTCTTGCGTCGAAAAATTGGTGTCGTGTTCCAGGATTTTAAACTTTTGCCAAATAAAAATGTCTACGAAAATGTAGCATTTGCCTTAGAAATTGTTGGCATGGGTAATCGGGAGATTCACCACACGGTACCACGGGTGTTGGATATTGTTGGTCTTAGAGGTAAAGAAAAGCGTATGCCTCTAGAACTTTCGGGTGGTGAGCGGCAGCGTGTTGCTATTGCGCGCGCAATTGTACGTCAGCCTCGCATACTCATCGCTGATGAACCAACAGGCAACCTCGACCCGAAACATGCCTGGGACGTGATACGAGTTTTGGAAAAAATTAATCGTTTTGGCACAACTGTTATATTGACCACGCACAATCAGGAAATTGTAAATCGACTAAAGCGACGAGTTATTACCATCCAAGACGGCAAAGTTCTAAGTGACCGAGCCGGGGGAGAGTACCAGGGATGATGCGATATCTTATTACACTGCGGCGAATTATTCGTACCGGTATCCTTAACTTCATCCGTAATGCTTGGTTGGGTATTGCTGCTATGGCGGTGATGGTAATTACGCTGACGATTGTGCTTTTCTCGGTTATAGCGAACGCCACTTTTAGCAATACCGTACAGCAACTAACCGATAAGATCGACGTCTCGGTTTATTTGAAAGACTCGGTAGACGTCAAAGCTCGTAATAATCTTATTGATCGGATCAAAAAGGTGGAGAACGTTAAATCGGTAAGTTTCGTTTCTAAAGATGAGGCACTGGAAAACTACAAAAAACAGAACGCCAATAATCTGGATCTCCTGCTGGCAATTTCTCAGACCGACAACCCGTTGCCAGCGACAATTCGTATTAAGCCGCAAGACCCAAATAAAATAGATAGCATTAAAACGTTCCTAGAAAAAAAGGACGTCAAAGCACTACAGTCTGACGAAACTTCTTATTCTGGCGACCGAAAAAATGCTATCGATAAAATTACTCATGCTACAGACTTCTTCCAGCGCGCGGGGATCTTCGGAGTAATAGTTTTCGCTGTTATTTCTATGCTTATTATCTTCAACACCATACAAATGGCGATCTTTAATCGTCGAGATGAGATCACCATCATGCGCCTACTTGGAGCGAGTACTAACTTTATCCGCGGACCATTTATCGTTGAAAGTATTATGTATGGGGTTGTCTCGGGCGTACTTTCGATTGTAATTTTACACGCCGTCTTTACGCTTATGGCGAGCGCTTTTGAAGCAACCACGGTCGGTTTTCTTGATATTAATTATTCAAACCAGTATTTCGCGGCACATTATTGGTTGTTTGTTCTGCTGCAAATAGGGGTGGGAGTATTTATCGGAGCTCTGTCTTCGCTGATTGCTACGCGCAGGTACTTGAAGTTTAAATCAACAAAGTAGAACACAATACTCTCCATTTGTAAATACTCGTGAGATATGGTATGATTAAAGCGCTTATGAAAATACTAAAAGTACCAAAAGTAAATAAAAGCCATCTGCTGCGAGTCGGTATTTTTGCGTGTGTAGCAGTATTGTCCATAGGTATGATTTCTTGGCCTCATGCTAAAGCTGACCAGTTTGATGACCAAATTCGGCAACTTAACCAAGAGAATGCCGATAGCCGTAAAAACATTACTCAGTTACAAATTCAGGCCGACAGTTATCAGGATGCCATTAATAAACTACAAGATCAGATTAATTCGCTACTTGATCAAATTCACACTAACGAAGGGAAACGTGATGAGCTACAAAAGCAGATTGATGTTGCTCAGGCGGAGTTAGACAAAGAAAAGAAAGTGCTCGGCGAAAACATTAAAGCGATGTATCTGGAAGGGCAGATTAGCACGATTGAAATTTTGGCGAGTAGTAAAGACTTAAGTGACTTCGTCGATAAACAGCAATACCGAAACTCGGTAAAAGATAAGATCCGAGATACCCTGGGCAAGGTCACGGCGCTTAAACAAAAATTACGCGCCCAAAAGGAAGAGACCGAACTATTGCTTAAGCAGCAGGGCGATATACAAGCACAGCTGACGGCTAATCAAGATCAACAGAACACACTACTAAACGCTACAGAAGCGCAAAAATCAGATTTTCAGCAGAAGATTAAAGACAATAATTCAAAAATTAGTGAGTTGCGAAAGCAGCAGGCAATTGAGAACGCGCGCTACGCCATAGGCAGCTTTAGCAGTAACCCTAACAATGGTTACTATCCATATGCTAACTACCCATTCAGCATGCGCTTGGGTCCAGGCTGCGTAGACGGTGATGGCCCCGATCGTTGGGGTTACTGTACGCGGCAA
This sequence comes from uncultured Candidatus Saccharibacteria bacterium, assembly GCA_964547235.1. Classification (GTDB taxonomy): domain Bacteria; phylum Patescibacteriota; class Saccharimonadia; order Saccharimonadales; family AWTP1-31; genus CAZHBD01. Next base: position 6,018 of record CAZJME010000027.1, on the reverse strand, counting down.
TGTGTTTCGTATGCTGCTTGGGCGGTGGAGCGCTCTGGTCGACGAGCGCCAATGTACTACGGTAACGCCAACAACTGGCCGTGGGCAGCTCGGAATGCGGGTATATCCGTTGACACCTCGCCACGCCAAGGTGACGTTGCGATCTCGACTAGTGGAACGTGGGGGCATGCCATGTATGTTGAGGCAGTAGGTACCCAGAACGGTCAGCCAGCTGTCTATGTAAGCCAGTACAACGCACGACTGACTGGTGAGTACAGCGAAGGCTGGCGCTACGTAACTGGTTTGCAGTTTATTCATTTCCCTTAAGCTTCGTGAAACGGTACAATTAAGCGGTTACTTTTAAATTCGGAGGGTTTTGCATGTTCCAGAATGTTCCTGTTGGTAGTGGTCCGGTACAACCAAAACGGCGTTCATTAAGCGCCATTTTGGTCTTCCTTCTTGCTGTGGTAATGTTTTCTCTTGGCGCACGATATGGTCATGGTGATTTATTCAAGAGAAGTAGCTCGCAGAACAGTACTTTAGCAAGGCTAGACTACACAGGTACCGATGAGATATTTCGGGAGTTAAAACAAAACTTTGATGGTAAGTTGGATCAGACTAGCCTAGAGGACGGGCTAAAGGAGGGGTTAACCAAAGCGGCAGGCGACCCGTATACTGAGTATCTGAATGCCAAAGAAGCGAAGAACTTCCAAAATGATCTCGATGGTTCATTCACGGGTATTGGCGCAGAACTTAGTAAGGATGCGCAAACCAAGAGTATCGTCGTAGTAGCTCCGCTGTCCGGCTATCCGGCAGAAAAAGCCGGCCTTAAGCCCAAAGACGTGATTGCTGAGATTGACGGTAAAAGTGCGTATGATATTACTGTTTCTGAGGCAGTCGATAAGATTCGTGGTCCCAAAGATACAAAAGTAAAACTTAAAGTCGTCCGTAACGAAAGGGAGACACTGGATTTTGAGATTACTCGGCAGGAGATTAAGATACCGAGCGTCGAAACAAAAACGTTGGATAACAATATTGGCTACATAAAAATATCTCGTTTTGCCGATGACACGGCCGACCTTACCCAGAAAGCTGCTAAAACGCTCAAAGAACAGCAGGTGAAAGGAGTGGTGCTGGATCTACGGGGTGACCCGGGCGGTTTATTGGACGCTGCGGTAAGTGTTTCTAGCCTATGGCTTAAGGACAAGACTATTCTGACTGAGCGGCGTGACGGCACTATCGTCAAGACCTTTAAATCCGCTGGCGACAGCCTGCTCGAGGGTGTACCAACCGTCGTACTGATAGACGAAGGCAGTGCTAGTGCCAGTGAGATTACGGCCGGCGCGTTACATGATAATAAAGCAGCCCAGCTAGTCGGTGTTAAAAGCTTTGGTAAGGGTAGTGTTCAGCAACTGCAGCAGCTTTCTAGCGGTGGAGTCCTAAAGGTTACCGTGGCTCGGTGGTATACGCCAAGCGGAAAAAACATCGATAAGGCAGGTATAGAGCCAGACAAAAAAGTGGAACGCAGCGAGGATGATCTCAAGAACAACCAGGACCCACAACTGCAAGCAGCTCAAGACATTTTGAGCGAATAGCCTCTAAAACGCTTGCGCAAACAGTCGCGACAGGGTAGTATTGCTAAATATAAATGAGAGGACGGACGAAAGGTGGCAAAACAGGTTAAGTATGTGTTTGTTACAGGTGGTGTGCTTTCCGGACTAGGAAAGGGTATCACCGCCGCCTCAATTGGCAACATACTAAAAGCCCGTGGTCTATCCGTCAACGCACAAAAGCTAGATCCATATCTAAATGTTGATGCAGGCACGCTTAACCCTGCCGAGCATGGTGAATGTTTCGTCACTAAAGACGGAGCCGAAACAGACCTTGACCTAGGGCACTATGAGCGTTTTCTCGACATTGAATTGACTAATAAAAGCTCGGTTATGAGCGGTAAGATCATTCGTCAGTTAATAGAGGATGAACGGGCTGGTAAGTTTCTTGGGCAGACTGTTCAGGTGGTCCCACACCTTACTAATGCTATTATTCGCGTTGTTGAAGAGGCGAGTCAGGGCTTTGACGTGCATATTGTCGAAATTGGAGGAACCGTTGGCGACTACGAAGGGCCAGCATTTTTTGAAGCGATTCGTGAACTGGGCGCGAAGGTTGGGCCCGAAAACTGCCTTTACGTACAGGTGGTTTATTTGCCCTACCTCTCAACCAGTCAGGAAATTAAGACAAAACCTGCGCAAAATGCTGCACGAGATCTACGCAGTATGGGTATTGTGCCCGATGTTCTAGTAGCGCGAAGTGAAGTTTCGGCTAGCGTCCATACCAAACGTAAGTTAGCGGCTTTCTGTGGCGTGCCAGAAACAGGAATTGCGGTCCTGCCAAATGCGCGCACCGTGTACGAAGTGCCGTTAACCCTGGAGCAGCAGGGTATCGGACAGTACATTGTTTCTGAACTACAACTAAAAGCAAAGCGCCCTAATCATAAAGATTGGGAAAAAATGGTTCATTCGATAACAAGCGAAGCAAAATATAGCCGAACCATTGGCGTGGTCGCAAAATATCTTGACAATCAAGATACCTATATGTCGGTTTTTGAGGCGCTACGTGCGGCTGCGTGGGAAAAATCTGTGAAATTAGATATCAAATGGGTTGATGCAGAACAAATCTTAAGTCCGCAAGATGCCGAAGCAGCACTTGAAGACCTCGATGGCATTGTTGTGCCGGGTGGCTTCGGTTCACGCGGAGTACAAGGCAAGATATTTGCTGCGCAATATGCACTCAATCATGAACTTCCTTACTTGGGCCTCTGCCTTGGGCTGCAAGTGGGGGTTATTGCTGCAGCGCGAAACGCTGGACTGACAAAGGCAAATTCAGAAGAACTACTGCCCAATGGTTCGGACTTGGTTATTCACACAATGACGCACCAACGAGGCAAAGAAAATACCGGAGGCACCATGCGGCTTGGAGATTATCCCTGCATTCTCGCGAAAGATAGTCAGGCCGCAAAGTTATACGGAACGACAAAAATTGTAGAACGACATCGGCACCGCTACGAGTGCAATAATGAGTACGTTGATAAGTATGAATCTTGGGGGATTAGACCAGTGGGCAAAGCGCCGGATGGATCATTGGTAGAGATGATCGAGGCTATAGGCCATCCGTTCTTTATGGCAAGCCAGTTCCATCCAGAATTTCGTAGTCGTCCAAACCGACCACATCCCATGTTCCGTGGTTTTGTAGGTAGTTTGCTTGCAAAGTAGCTGGTAGTATCGTATCATAAGCGTTATGGATGATTCAAAAAACACTAAACAAAAGAAAATACTCTTGGTCGAAGACGACGATGCGTTGGCTAGCGTCTATCAAACGCGTTTACAAGCAGAGGGGTTTGATGTCCGTCGAGTTCCAAACGGTGAAGATGCCTTAGCTGCGGCTTTAGAGTATAAACCCGACCTCACGCTACTCGACGTCATGATGCCCAAAGTTAGCGGTTTTGATGTACTGGATATCCTTCGCAATACACCTGAGACGGCGAAGATAAAGGTTATTATGCTCACTGCGCTGAGCCAGGAAAGTGACAAAGAACGTGCCAAGAACCTAGGAGTAGATGACTATTTAGTTAAGTCCCAAGTAGTGATCGCTGATGTTGTAGAACGTATCAAACACCACCTCGGCATGTAGAAACCAGAGTTTAATAAAAGGGCAAGAGCAACATGCTGTTGCCTTTTTTCATATTTTATGTTAATATGAATCTGTAATCAAACCAAAATAAAAAATGACAGAAACACTTCAATTTCAGCCAGAACATGGCAATGTGGTCCCCGAGATGCAGGTAGAGGGCCAATCCATAGTTGGAGAGAGAGTAGCGGCCCTTCAGGACAGGTATCCTAATGTAGATGGCCTAAAACATCCTGGTTTAGTCGATGCTGCAACAGAGATTGTTCGAGAATTTAGCATTAAGCCAGAATTTTTTGAGGGAGAAAATGCTGAAGCGCGAACTTTGATCTTAAGTTCATTTGCATTTCGATACGCTGAATTGCCAAAGGACGACGCGTCGGTTGCCAATATTCGCGAGAAAGAGTTTATTGCAGACGGTGTGTTGCTCCTTGCTAAAGATTTCACTGATGATTTTAAGCTATTAAGAAAACAGATGGACCAAGAAGCTGGTCACGATACATCCGATGGCAATGCCGCGAAGGTGATTGATAAATTCACAAACCGTGAACTTTCAGAAGCTCTTGAGCAAAGAATTCAGGACGGCTTCCTTGACGACATAAGAAAGCGCATGCAAATAACACCAGATAATGAAGACAAATTTGAGATACATGCGATTTCAGTTGGGGGTGGTATTACGTCTACTTATGGAGTCGGGCGTGATTTACCCGAAGGACCAACCCTTGAAGAATGGCGGAACGATCGTGCTGCAGCAATTAAGAAAAATAACGAAATAGACTCAGATGTTCAGGCGGAGTTTGACTGGAAGCGGGGTCTTGAAGGAAAAGGTGAACACTTTCTGCTGGAATACGGTGCAAATGATCTTCCTGATGCTTTTGTAGCGACTAGCGATGGAAGAAAACTGCTAACAATTGCAGCGCCTCTTGCAGAGAAGATTGCATATAATGATGACCCACAAAATAGACGCCCTTACTACAACGATGATCCAAGCAACCAAGAACATGACGATGCAGTTTTGAGGCATGAGTATGCTCATACTCAGGGTGGCCTAACTACTGCTGGAGTTATATTTGGCATCGGTTTAGAAGAAAGACGGGCAGAATACTTTTCAGGAGACAAGCTGGGGTACCAAGATATAAAAGCCTTCTTTTCTGACCTGCGGTTTGCTACGGGCTATGACATTCTTGACTACTTCGACAAGCATCCAAAAGGGGGAATAAAAGAAGAACTGTATGCTGATATTGCTTCAAAGATTGGCCTGGCCTCATTACCAGAAGTATTGATGGCGGTACCTCGAAACTACCTGGAAAACCAGGCCAGTGAAGTGCAGAGGGGGGCCATGGAGTACATGGGGGGCTATCAGGGAGTCATTGGACGACTATTTGATGCAGCCAAAAAAGATCCAGAAGCAATGCGTGCAGTAGAGAGTCGAATAGAAGAATCGGCACAAATATTTGCCAATAGTAAGATCGATGACTTTGAATTCATCCGTGGCATGCGCAAAAGCTATGGCTCAGTACATTTTATTGACCAAATTATTGAGCGTGCGGTGGCAATCAGGCAGGCGAACCAACGAATTGACAAACAAACATAAAAGTATATAATAAACAGTATGACCAATCCACTTCCTGACCCAGCGGGACCAGAATCAGCCCCTACTGATAGGTATGCTACGCCTGTACTGCCTGAACACTATCGCGCTGAAAAAGTTTCGGGTATGATGCCAGACCAGATTATTTTCCCAAACAGTGGAGGTCTGTATAGTGTCGATAAAGCAACCGGCGCGATATACGTTGATCTTGACCACAAGGTTGTTGAGTACGAAGTCAATCCAACTTTCTTTGGAATTGATCGATCTGCATTAATGAAAGTGTTACTGGCCGAAGAGGGCAAAGAAGTGGAAGGATACATAGCAGACCTACGCCACATTAACCCAGGTTGTATTTACGAGAAGTTACTAACCTTTACTGATGGTATGACCGATTCGGAAAAGCAGTTTGTCGAAGGTCAGAACAGGACCAACGTTCCATTATTGGGAGCTATCTTTACTGATCTTGATGGAAAAGAGTACTATCAAGGCGATCCAAGGCTTGTGTCGCATGCTGCACGCCTTGCGGTTGAATTGGATCACCTACAGGAAACAACCGACTCGACTCTGAGAAGCGAAATTGAGCAAAAAATGGCCGCGTTGGCGGTGAATACCGAACTTTCAGCTGCACAAATGTCGAAACCAGCATAGTTGAGGTCTAAAGGAAAATTGTAGATATGACAGGTGATATAAAGATCGGAAATCATCAGGCGTGGATTGATGCTTATAAACAAAGATATAAAGCAGGTAATAAAATTGCTGGTAATTTC